>NZ_JBQKLN010000011.1:0-98915 GCF_052116205.1 Prevotella sp. Sow4_E9_plate
CGTTGAAGCAGCCATGTTCCAATACAGTTTTCATACACGTAATGGCAAGACCCGATACAGGGGCTTGCTCAAACATCGTATGCATGCATATAGCAGATGTATGTGGATGAACCTCCGAAGGATGGTAATATTCCAGATTTCAACATTTCAAAGATCGATATTTGCCCTTTTCGGGCCTATCAGAGAAGCTTTCGGCTCTTTCAAGGCAATTTCTCGAAAGATATTCACCAGCGGAGCCGATTGCTATGTTTCACTCTGAATGACCACACTGGTCAGACTGAATTCAAAATATGCCCCTTTTTAAAGTGGGCTCAGTAATATTATACGTATAACCGATTTTATTCTCCAAGAAAAAAGCAGTAACTTTGCAACCGAAATAAAAAAGTTATTATTATGAATGATAAACTTCAAAAAAATCCGAAAGGTACATACATCAGAGAAACCAGAGAGATGGCAGAAAATGCCGCAAAGAAGAATCCGGAATGCAATTTCATTGGACTGGATGAATATTTACCTACCCTGTATCCCGGTAAAACCTGGATTCACGATAAACCATTCGGAAAACGCAGCGGAAAGAGCTACCGAATTCGTCCGGACTACCTATGTGAAGAAGAAAAGATCATCATAGAGTTTGACGGACTCCAGCACTATACAAATCCAGCGAACATCAGAAAAGACCGTAAGAACCAGGCCATCTATGAAGGCGAAGGGTTCAAGGTGATACGTATCCCCTACTTCATCAATCTCACTAAAGAGGTCATTCAAGAGATGTTCGGCATTACAGTAATAGATGAAAAGTTTGATCCTGCAGTACCATCCATGTCTGCAAAATGGTCCAATACACCTGCTTACTGCTGCTATCAGGGAATCATGCGTATGGCCGAGGAATTCAAACGCTATCCTCAGCAATATAAAGTGAACATTGACCAACTGGAAGCTGACAATGATGAAGAGCTATCAGGGGCAGAGCTTTTAAAAGCTGCTATGAAAGGAAAACTGTTTTAGAAACCAAAAAATAGAAGAACAGATGAGAACATTTTTTCCAATGTCAGACGGTTCATACGGAGAATGGGAGATGACACCGTTGAATATACTTGCAATGAAATTGCAACTTCAATCAGCATATTTATTGGAGAATCTCTTCAATCTATACAATATGCAATTGTTTGATTTCTCACTTGAGACTCCAACATTCATAATCAACAACTCCAAGACAATAATTGGTAACTTCAGATATGAGTATATAGGGCAGAATGACAATTTCATTGTCATAGAAATCTGCGGGAGATACAGATACACCATGTATCAGCTGCTCAGTATCTTGATACATGAAATGCTTCATTACTACTTGTCAGCAGTCTATCATTTAAATACAGCCAACCATGATAAGATTTTCATGGATATGGCTGACAAACTTAATGAGAGCAATGATTTCCATATTACGCCTACTATAGATCTGACTGACTACGAAAGAATAAAAAGTAAATCTTCAATGAATAAACTGTGCGATTGGTTGTTTGGGTAAAGTAAGAAAACACTTCCTACAATACAAAAACTTTTAGTAACTTTGCACTTGCTTATTAAAGTAATAAACAATGAGTAAATAAGAAAGCGAAGTCATTATGACAGATAATAGACAAAGAAATAATGGAAAAAAAGGAGCTCCCCCGATTGATCCTAATTTCGCACATGTTCAGCCGCAGGCTGTAGAAATCGAGAGGGTGGTGCTCGGTGCTTTGATGGTTGACTCTGATGCCTTTTCTGTGGTATCGGAGCTGCTCAAACCCGAAACTTTCTACGAACCTCGCCATCAGAAGATATACGAGGCTATCCGTAATATGAATATGGACGAACGTCCTGTGGATATTATGACGCTGAACGATGAGCTCTCCAAGATGGGCGAGATTGACAAAGTGGGTGGTGTACACTATCTGATGGAGATTTCTTCACAGGTGGCTCCTGCTGCCCATGTGGAGTCTCATGCCCGTATCCTGGCGGAGAAAAAGTCATCAAACGTTACATTTATTATCCTGTCAACGGATTATTGGTGGAACTGGCTGATTAAATATATGAAAAGCAGGGCTAAGGAAGATTTACAACTCCTTAGTCCTGCTTTCTAACTCCAGCTTTTCTACACCAGTTATAATAACTGATGTTTTGTAAGTGCATTCTTATTGTAAGAATATAAGTATAGTCATTTTATGCAAACTATATTTATGACACAATTAGTATTAAAGAAATTTGGAAAATCATTCGTCTTTTAAATGAAAAAATCGTATCTTTGCATTGGCAATAAATGGTTTCTATTTAGAATTCATTTTACTGAACTTTTAAATAATTATAAGGAATGAATAAAACAGCTTTTATTACTGGTGCCAACAAAGGTATTGGCTTTGGAATCAGTAAATATCTTGGCCAGTCTGGCTGGGACATTATTATCGGAGCTCGCAATGAAGCAAGAGCTTTGGATGCAATGAGCAAGTTACAGGACGCAGGATGTACTGTTCTGGGATGGGTGGAAATAGAACTGAGTAACCAGACTAGTATCAGCAAGGCAGCAAAGGAAATCAATGAGAAATATCCTTCGCTCAATCTCCTGGTAAATAATGCAGGTATTCCGGGAGATATGTCAAAGACAAGTTGGGATACTGATATGAAGAATATCAAGGAAACTACTGATGTAAATTACTTTGGGACATTAGCCATCACCCAGGCACTCCTTCCGCTCATCAAGCAAAACGAAGGTAGAATTGTGAATGTGACAGTACCAAGCGAAATCAGTCCTTATTGGCATCCATTGGCTTACGTAGCAAGCAAAGCAGCCCAGAATGCTATGATGGGTGTGATGGCAATGGAGTTTAAGCAGAATAACATTCCTGTGGAGATTTTCAGCGTACATCCTGGACCTACCACTACAGATTTGAATGGCAATATGGACTTGCCGGGGTTTCATACGACTGACAAGGTGGGCGAGAAATTTGCCAAACTCATCAATGATGGTAAGTCTCATAATGGCGAGTTTATTGAATTATACCCTATTGTAAAAGAAGATTAGAGACTTTGCAATAGGAAAAAGTAAGTATTGTATTATCTTAATGCTATTGTCAATATGCTTGGAATTAGATCATACAAAGATTTGCACTATTGGGAATCATTGTGGCCCAATAGTAATCCTGGTAAACATAACTGGTATATTATTCTTTTGAGCAATTTAAACTATCAAACTCCGGCAATGCGATTGGTTTTTAATAACTATGAATATCTGCATTATAGGACTAAGAATATCCGTTATTTCATTCCAGGTCTTTTGAATGAAGAAAAAGGTATATATCCTTTGAAAAATAGAGATACTACAAAGCCTCTTGCCTTCTCTGAAAGATTTCATGTAGATGGATTCATAGAGACTGTGCAGTGGCTAGAAAATAATAATCCAGCTTACACATACAATGAAGGCATAGATATGATTCTGCTTCCATATACACGCCGGGAAGATTCTGCTACTGGCGAGGAAGGGTATGACTTCAAACACATGCTGTGGTATTGTCTGGATGACATCATGAATCAAGGAATCAATCTGATTTCGTTCATGAAAAAAGCGATGGATGTTGTTAGTGAAGACATGTCCTATGAGGAAACAAAAGCTCATTTGAATATTGCTGTTTCTACTGGGCTTTTAGAGGCACCTAAAATCAAGGTATCAATCGTTAAAATGCCGGAACAATGGAAACTTCCTGAAGGAAGGAGAACCAAGGAACTTTGGGCTATCAAGATTAATGTAAACGGGGAGTCTTTCAACATCAAGGTTGGTTCAAAAGACCAAAGAATGGTGTATGTATGTACACTCATCAGACAGAAACTCGGTGAACATATGTACCTTCATGAATTCTTCAGAAACGGTAGAGGTAGATATTGTAAATTTACCAAGCAAGGTTCCAAAGAATGGCTAAGGGATGTTTACAATCTGCTTTTCAATCATCCTGCAAGGGATTTTAGTGAATGGATGGAAAGAGTGGATGACTCTGAAAACAGGGGACGCAGCATCAATCAGGGAAAATCGCAGATTAATGCCTATATCAAGGATAGACTTAATGCGTTTGAGTTGGATGTATCAGAAATGCCAATCATAGACAAAATGGAGGATGAACATCAAGATTCTTACTACACCACTTACCTTCAGCCTGAAGATATAGAGATACCGGAAGATTTTTTGTCCATTCCTTTATCAGTAAGATGATGCAGAAGCGATGGACTGTTAAAACTTTGCTCATAATTAAGGCTCCTGTATGAAAAAAGATCGTGAAACAGCAAGTAAATATCGCCAGCAGGCCCTGGAAGGAGATCTGATGGCAATGAACAACATGGGTGTGTGATATGCACAGGGCATCGGTGTTGTGGAGAATCATGCCACTGCTTTTGAATGGTACATGAAAGCCGCTACACTGGGCGATATTTATGCCTGTTACAATGTGGCAGAATGCTATTATCTAGGTGACGGGGTAGAACAGGACTACGAAAAAGCACTTCATTGGTATCTTATAGCTGCAGAAAAAGGAGATGTACAGTCACAGGTAAATGCTGCCAATGCCTATTATCTTGGGCAGGGAACCACAGAAAATCATGCCAAGGCTCATGAGTGGTGGCTCAAGGCTGCCCAGCGAGGACACTTGCAAAGATACTGATGAGAAGTTTTCCTTTCTTCTGTAGTCTGGGTCAAAGTGGGCACAGACAAAGTAGGGGAGTTATTTTTTCATCAGGTTGTATTTGGCACTGTCCATGCGCTGGATACTGCGCAGGACTTCTGCCTGATTTCTGAGTGATGGCTCTGGGTGAGCAAGCATCTCGAATAGGTCTATCATGTTGATAGATGTATATTTTTCATTGGCAGCCACGATCTTGGTTCCCAATGATACAGTCTGCTCTTTCATATTAGTAGTGTTTTAATTGTTGTGCGAATTTTTGCATATAGAGAAATATATGGGTTTCTCTGCTTCTGGTCATTCCCTTGATGGATTCATTCTCTGAGAGGTAGTCATTGACTGGAATCTCTAATGGTTGGGAGTGATGGATATGCTAGATTTATGGTAGGAGATAGCCTTCTTTTTCTGATGTTTGTTTGTGCAGAATAGTGGTTTGGGGGGTGGTCTTGTCGTTTGTCTTTAGGTTTCTGTCTCCCCATTTTGTTAACAGAGTTAAATTTTGGGGATAAAAATGGCTAAATATTTAAGAATAATTGGCTTGCATATCTTGAAAAAAAGTCGTACCTTTGCACTCGCTAAGAAATAGTTAATTTTCGGTTAAGGAAAGTGAATATTTGTTTAGCGAAGTTCTTTAACTTATTGATAATCAGTAAAGTCTTATAAGGTCGAGTACGAGACCATCTTCCACTACAATAAGGATTAAGACGCCCTCCTTGATGAGCACGTAAATCTCTAAAAGATGTACGAGACCATCTTCCACTACAATAAGGATTAAGACCGTTCTCCCTCCAAATTACCAACGGTGATACCGCTGTACGAGACCATCTTCCACTACAATAAGGATTAAGACAACAAGTCCCATTGCAACATAGCGAATTCTATATGTACGAGACCATCTTCCACTACAATAAGGATTAAGACATCATAATGGTAATGTGTTAAAGAGTTATGAGAAAGGTACGA
This sequence comes from Prevotella sp. Sow4_E9_plate, assembly GCF_052116205.1. Lineage (NCBI taxonomy): Bacteria > Pseudomonadati > Bacteroidota > Bacteroidia > Bacteroidales > Prevotellaceae > Prevotella > Prevotella sp. Sow4_E9_plate. The sequence continues at coordinate 5,661 of NZ_JBQKLN010000011.1, forward strand.
GACCATCTTCCACTACAATAAGGATTAAGACCAGTGTCACCACATACAAAGAAGAATGAACCTGCTTGTACGAGACCATCTTCCACTACAATAAGGATTAAGACTAAGTCCAATTTTACACATTGTAAGATCATCACCTAGTACGAGACCATCTTCCACTACAATAAGGATTAAGACTTGGAAAGCTGTCTACACAAACCAGATTGATGAATTGGTACGAGACTATCTTCCACTACAATAAGGATTAAGACCTGTTCCCATAAATGCAAACACCTTAATAAGAATTAAGTACGAGACCATCTTCCACTACAATAAGGATTAAGACACGCTGCAAAGATAAAATCAATATTTAATTGCATACCTTGTACGAGACCATCCTCAACTACAACAAGGATTTTGATACGAGACTCAGAATGTACAACCGTAACTTTTATAGTACGAGACCTTCTTCAACTACAATAAGGATTAAGACAAATATATTGCCCCTATTGTTGCCTCTACTTTGTGTACGAGACTATCTACCACTACAACAAGGATTAAGACTTTGCTTCTTCAAACATGTCTACTGTATTAATTACGGGTACGAGACCATTGTCCACTACAACAAGGATTAAGACATTGCTGTATGGCTCAATGTAGTGAGTTACACCATTTGTACGAGACCATCGTCCACTACAACAAGGATTAAGACATTGCTAATTCACACAAAGCTTTTTAGGGTTAGTTTGTGCTAGACCATAGGTCACTGCAAGTTGACAGGACTATGTTTAAACCTGCAAATAACTTAATGATATAACAATAATGAAACGATACAACATTTGGAATAAAATTTTCCATAGCAGTGAAGTAATCAAGGATATTGAAGATTACAAACTTCAACAAAGTCTTGTTAATAACTATGAGTGTTGGCTTACTAAAATAGGTAATGCTAACACTCTAATTGAGTGTATGACACTCCATAAGTATATATGGAGACAAGGGTTTAAAAATACTAACTTGGGTCCAGATAAATATGGGATGTTTAGAACTAAGGATATAAACTTTATGACTACAAATGAAGTTTATATAGGAGGATTTAACGGTCTTAAAATCTTAACTATTGAAGAATGGGAAGAGTGTAAAGAAGAATTATATGATTCTGAGCAAACTTGTTATAGTTTTATCTTAAGTAGTTATAAAAGATTATTAAAAGCTAATATTATAAATATTACAGATAAAGCTAAAATATTGGTAGAACAATATCAACAAAATAACTATAAATTATATAATGAGTATTAGAGTATCTACCTCAAAAAATCCCATATCAAGGTAGGGTGACCTTGGTATGGGATTAATATTCTTTCTTACTTTTGGTAGGAATCATAAAGTTCCTTGGCCTTGTCTTCGCCAAGGAAGCCTGTCAGCTTTCTCCAGATGCCACTCTTGTCAAATGGCTTGGCAAGTTCCTTCACTTCCTTCTTGGATGGTTCCTGTAGCAAGCGCATTGAGGTATTGAAGAGGTCGTTGCTGTCGGATTCTTTGAGCTGTGATGCCTTGGAGTCTTTCAGCCATTTCTCCACCTTTTGGAAGCATACCTTGAAGTCCTTGATGCTATAGTTTACGCCATCTCCTGCGAGTTTGTCAAGGGTGGCGCCAAGACCAGCTTCAAGTTTATTTGTTATAGTTATCAGGACATCTTGTTCTGCTTGTTGCTTTTTCTCTTCTTCCTGCTTGGCAATCTGTTCATCGATATCGGCAACTATTTGTCTTTCTTCCTGGATGTTAATTCCTTTTTTGAGAAGTTCATCCATGATGTCGTTATAGAGTTTCTTAGCCTCTTGGTATTCCTTGGCTTCTACACAGCTCTTGGCGAGCGCATATTGCTCGGAGAGTGATCTGCGGGCTTCTTTTTCTGCTCTTTCACCTTTAGCCTTGAGTGCAAGGTCTCTGATCTTATCCTTGTCTTCATCCGTAAGCCATGAGTGGATTGGTGTACCTTTTTCCTGAATCTTGTTGAAAGGATTCTTCTTCTCGAACTTGCTGTCTCCATACTCTTTCATCTCCATCATTCTGACTTCATCGTCTGTATGTTCACTGAGGATATTGACGAGTTGGGTGATGCTTTCGGTTTGTGCCCACAATTGCTGGTAGTTCTCATAAGTGAACACCGACATCATTTCTTCAAAGCGCTGCATATAGTAGTTCATGTCCTGGCTAAAGCCGCGAAGGGTGATGTCTTCCTTATCGATGTGGCATTTGCCGAAGCCAAAAGCCTTGGCCATACCCAGGTTGAAGAATACCTCTGGAGTCATATTGAAAGTAAGGGCAGCCAATATAGCTCCAATCTCAGCTTCTCTTGTGTTATGCAAGGAGATTCTCAGGGTAAAGGTTTGTCCAGCAGGAAGGGCCTTGAATGTTGTTCCCACATTCTTGTTTTCTCCTTGTGGAAGCTGGGTGGTGGTTCCCTTAGAGTGGATTCGATATAGCTTTCTTCCTGCGATACCCTCGTTTTCATCATAGGTCTTGTATGGTGAATGCTGTTGCTTCAGATACAGAGGATAGTAGGAGGCCTTAGGGGTTCCCAGAATTCCCTTTGTCTCAATAAGCTCAGAGTCCTCTACAGTTCCCTCCATGAAGGCATGGCTGATTTGTACTCTTCCCTTCAGGTTGTCGTCACCAGTGTATCCGAACAGGGTTTCTCCCAGGTCGTGTCTGGTCTTGTCGGCCTTTTGCAGGATTTCTACCTGTTGGCGTACATTGTTTCTGAATGGGAGTTTGAACATTCTGGACATACCGAGGATCTCCTGACCATTTTGCATCTTGAGATAGAATACCGGTATTTCATAACCCTTTTCAAGAGCCATTAGGAAACAGCCTTTTCCTTCTTTTTCCTTGGCGAAATCTGGAGTTCCTTCATAGATACTCTTGAAGGCTCTGATGGTTTCTTCGCTTAAAGGGATGCTCTCACCTCTGTCTGAAGGGAACAGCAGTTCATGTTTTTTACCTTGCATGAGTCCTGTGCAGACGATTCGGTAGTTTATTCCATCTTTTTCTCTCTCAGGATAGGTAGGATAATGGTTGGAATCCGAGCCTACTGAAACATTGGTTTCCCAGACAGAGCCATTTGGCTTATATCCTGGGAAATTCAAGCCTACTTCTATGCTATTGATCTTTTCCAGTTGTCCATCGCATGGGGTGAAGAAATATCTTTCACCTTCCTTTGAGAGCCAGCCTGGTATGGCATTATTTACCTTATTGAGGTATTCGGCGCTTTTAGCCTTATTCATTCTGTTGGCCACATCACGATAACCAAACCATCTGTTCTGGAAGTCCTTGTCCTCCTGCATCTTGCCAAAGGACATGATTTCTATGATTTCACGCAACATTCCCTTGATGGTGGTGCCTGGGATGAAGTAGTGGCGTTTTCCGTCCTTACCCATGATATGGGCAGAGTGCTCATTCAGTGCACCGTCGCGTGTGAAGAGAGGAGATACGTTCTTGATTTTCACCTCGATCACTCCATCCTCTGAGTCTGAGAATGGCAAGTCCTGAGTTACCTGCTCACTCCAGGAAGGGTAGAACACCTTTTCATTGAGTGGCACGAAATTATAGGGTGCTGTAATTTTCATTTTGCAGTTCCTCCATTATTTTTCAAATCCAACGAATATGTTTGCCTTGAGCTGAAGGGTAGGCATGTTTTCACAAAGCTCATCCTTCACCTCTTCCCACTGGCGCAGGAACTTTAGTGCCTTCACGCCAGGAAGACGGTGTGGCAGGTAGGTAACCGGAGTTGTGGTGGCAGAGCCATCCAGTTCTTCCTGCTTTACCTCGTATGTTGTTACGAAGTAATTTCCATCCACATAACGGATCTGGATAGAAGTGTTTTCTTCCGGGTTCCACAGCAGTCCCTCTACGACGAAAGGATTCTCGCCGTCTGTAAGGGTAAGAGAAAGAGGTTCTCCTTCTCCTATGATTCTTGGTTTGCTCTGGTCGCTTTGCCAGAGGTAGCCTTCATATTTTGCATTTTTTATCTGATGTTCCATGCTTACTCTTGTATGTTAAGTGTTCCGATGAATATACCATTTCCTCTGTTGGTACCACCGCCCAGTGGCAGGAGGCCGTCGCAGATGTCCTGGAGGGCTTTCTCGAATGCCTTTCTGACATCTTCGTCTTGAAGGGCTTCCTTTTCAACCCAGATCTCTTCCACGAGTTCCTGGTTTTCCGCTGTGCTTACCTTTTCCTGGAACAGGGCACCGTCCATCACTCCACCGGTAAACTTATCTACCCTGATGTGAGGAAGAACCTTTGAGTCCGTGTTCTCAATGAAGACATCTGAGAAGATGGCCTTTCCTCTGGATGGTTTGATGTCTCCTTCGTCCAGTGTGGTGCCGAAGATATCCAGGCATGCCTTGTTTCTGTCGCTTGCGATAGCCTCTGCGTTGTCTACAAAGTGCTTCGTGAGGCGGTTCCAGTGGTAGGCTGTACGGTGTGAAATGGCTCCTTTGACGGATGTTGCCGGTATCAGGCTCTTGGCCTCCTTGATTTCTGGCTTGCCGGTTGACCAGTCCACATAGTTTTCCTTGACGGGTGTCATATCGGCATCTTCGTCTCCGAATCCTGATGAGAACAGGAAGAAGTTCAAAGGCTTGAGAGTGAGGGTATATTTGATCCAGTCAGCCCCCTGCAGTTCGCTTGGCTTCTTCTCGATGGCCTCATTCCAGTCCTCTTCCAGCGATGATGACTTTTTCAGGTAGGCATCGAGGTCCTTTTCCTGGGTCAGGTCATAGCTTGCGTATTTCAAGCTCACGACCTTCATGCTTCCGAAACCGTTTCTCGTTCCGCTGCCGACTCTGAAGGTAGGAGAGGAGATGGTGTTCAGAATGTTCTGCATATTCTCGTCATCCTTCGTTTCTGAGAGGAGTTCCATCTCGAAGATGAATCGGGTGCCTTTATACACAACCTGTTCGTCGAACTTGCCATGGTTGGCGCCTGTACCCTTTTCCGTGATTCTTACATGCTGGCGGATTGGCAGTACCTCAAAGGCCTTGAGATACTCATCCTGCTCTATATTCTTAAGTCCGTCCATGGCCTTCTGGTTGCTGCCTAGAAGCAGTGCGTCGGAAATGAGGACCTTGGAGCCTTCTCCCTTGTCTCCTTTCTGATATCCGAAGATAGAGTCTCTCTCCTTCAGGTCTTTCAGGCTGTGACGGATGATGCCCATGAGTGATGTGCCCGGGATATATGGCAGGTCATTCACGTCTCTTGCCACGGGTGCATCTGTAATGATGTCCTTCTCGCCGCTACCCACTGCCAGAGGTGATGTTGCCTCCAGGGTGATGCGCGCGATCATGCGATATTTATATTTTGTTATCTGCATTGCTCTATTGTTTTTTTGCCATTTCAGAGGCAAGGTTCACTAATGCTCTTTGAGACAGGTCTCCATACTCCTGGTTGTTACCCATCTTCTCTATAAACTCTCTGAGGATTTTGTCTCTCTGCTTGGCTTTCCAGTCCTTGGCCTTGATTCCATGGGTAATATAGCCGATTGACTCTATGACTTCGGTTCTTGGATCTGTTGGAGACGGCTCTCGCTTTTTCAATTCCTTCTTGTCGAAGAGTTCAAGGAGAATCTTGTTCATGGTAGCATGCTGGAGGGCGATGCTGCGGATGGCTCCCCATTGAGAAGAGAACTTGCCTTGTGAGAACAATGGCTTGTACTTACTGACGAAATTGTTCACCTGTTCATAGATATAGACAGAAGAACTGTTCTTGTGCTTCTTTCTTGCCAGGAATGCTAGCAGCGGTGTTCCCTCCAGCGCTCTAGTCTCTGTAACCTGAGCTTTTGTCTTATGGGTGAGTTGAAGGGCTGTCTGACCATTTTCCCCTGCCTTTTGCAGCAGGTTCCATCCGTAGATGACCTTACCGAATCCCTCATTCTTATAGTTGCCTACATAGGAAGGAAGCTGTGAGAGTGTTGGCAGCTCATCAAGCTTGACAACGAAGACACTACCTTTTTCGATACCCACACGGTCTGCATCTCTGGTTTGGCGCTTGCCATTCCAGGGAGCATATTGGAAGGTTCTGATCTGTGACTTCTCCCAGTCGATTTCTCCGTTGAGTCCCAGCATCTGGGCTGTTGGCTGGAAGGTTGCCGTTCCTGTTTCATCCAGGAAGATGAGTCTGCCATCGGCATAGACCGTGATATAGTTGCTTCCATTGATGGAGAACTGTGATGCTGCAGATGGAATTTCCTGGAAGGAAGCTTTCGTGATTTCAATGAGGCCATACTGTGCCGTCTTGGATCTACCCACATGTTTTCTTCCTGTCAGCTTTTCCTCGATGATAGGGGCAAGGGCTTCATTGTCTATCTCTACAGAGAAATAGAATTCGCTTCCCTTCTCCAGTCCTTCATATCCGAACATCTGGCTGTCCTTACTCTTGCGAAGGGTTCTGTCATAGGCACTCTTGATGGCAAAGTTCTTCAGACTCTCTACTGCGTTAGCCTCGTTCTCTGCAAACTCATAGTAGCCTTCGCGGCATTGCTTGAGCTGCTGTGGCTGGCCTTGGATACCATTCTTGTCATCTGAGCGGCTATAGAAGTGGTGGATATAGCTTTCCTCACTCAAGGATTTGAGCTTTGGGTAGAAGAGGGATGCAGGAACATGGAGGCTTCTTGTCTTGGCATCCTTGGATGCCGGATGTGCGTCACCGAATCTTACATGTCCGCTATGGAAGATTTCTGCCTGCTCTTGGGGCTGGAAGTTCATGTAGTCTTTAGCTACGATGCCCAGGAAGCAGTTGCCTGGAATGAAGGTCAGGGATTCCTGGTTTCCTTCTGTGGCAGCTCGCTGGTTCAGGATGACATCTGAGAGCAGTTTACATTTGAATTGAAGAGTTTTCATGCCTTACCTCCTTTCTCTATACTGAATTTACATCTGCCCAGGCCTCTGTTTCTGCCTGTTCCCATATGTTTGATGAAGCCAAGTGCCGCTTCCAGTACGCTTTCCATGTCATCATCCACATAAAGGATTGTTGCATAGAGCGTGCATGGAATGGTGGTTTCGATGGTGCGAAGGCTATGCTCCTGGGTGATTCCGTTTTTTTCGTCAATGGCTGTTGCCACCTTATTTATATATAGCAGGTCTTCCACATGGTTGGAAAGGATACTTTCAGCCTCGTCTTCTTTGAGGGTAGCATTGGTGAAGAACAGGGTGCCGGATGGCAGCACTTCTTCAGCGGTAGCTGCCTTGCCGAAGGCTTTCTCCAGGTCCATGTCCAGACCTCTGAGGGCAGCATAGTCCTCTACAGCTTCTCGAATGAGGCCTTTGATCGTCTTGCCGGGAATATATGGCAGCCCTTTGGTGTCCTTGATGACGAGGGAGTCTGCGTCTGCTCCGGCAGAGAGTCCCGACCCGCAATGCCATGGTGAGAAGAACTCTATTTTTATATTTAAGTCTTTCATTGCTTTATCCTTCCTTTGTTTTTTGGGTGAGAATTGTATTTAAGTCCAGCAGATCCGCTGCAGGATAGAACGCATCTTCAGACAGTGTTCTCTTCTGAGGGGTGATGGCTTTTAGGAAAGTTCCCTTGGTAGAAGTTGAGAGCATGGTATAGCTGCGAGCAGCAGCCTGCTTGGCCATTTCTGTGTTCTGGTGCATGGCGGTCATCCATTTTCTGATGCTGGTCTTGGCTACGTTACCCTCTTTACCATTGAGTTGATTGGCTGCATCTTTCAGGTCTTCTATCGTCCAGTATTCCTCCGTCTGGTGCAGGAAGTAAGGTCCGAAGTTGAAGGATAGTCCCTTTTGTGGGGTCTTTTCCTTCAGGATCATATTAGGATAGCTTTCTATGAAGCTGCCCTGTACCTTATAGAACATCACACTCGATGGTGCATTTGGGGCATCTTTCTGGATGAGTGGATTCTTTGAAACGATTTTAGCCTGTGTACAGAGGGTTTCTGCCAGGTCATATCCGTAGTGGAATGGATAGGAAGACTTGATGAAGGCAATACCTGCGCATGCTGTGAGTCCGTTCTCTGCGCCCAGCTTTTGCTTGGTGGCATTCTCGAACTCTTCAAGATAGACCTTCACGTAGTCAAGGGCAAGGCTTGCCTTGCATATCATGGTCATGTCATCTCCACCCAATACTACAGGGCGGAAAGGGAAGATGCTTGAATCTTGTCTGTAGTCTTCAGCGGTATATACTTTCTTGAAGGCTGCATGAGCTGCCTGGCAGGTAGCCTGATTGAGGTTTGTTGAAAAACGCTCAAATTCTTTTGGGGAACCGCTGAACTTGGACAGAATTTGCCCCAGACCATTACCATCTGCATGGATAATGGCAATCCAGTCATTCTCTCCAGTGAGGTCCTTGATGTCCAAGGCGATGTTTTTAGGGGAGAGTTCCTTGATGCCAAAGCTCTTTTCTGCCAGGGTGATGGTAGCTTTGCCGCCGACTGATAAGTTGCGTTTCTTTAGTGTTCCCTCATCCAGGTATTCCTGACTTTCCTGAGTGACGGCTGGAAGACCTGTGGTCCTTGAACGTTCTACGCCCATGAAACCTACAGTCATGCTCTTGGAAGGTTTGTTGCGTTGGCTCTTCAGCTTTTTCTCCAGCTGATCCATGCAGGAAGCGAAGTTTGCTTTGAACTCTTCTTCCGTTACCTTTACAACAGCCTGGCTGATGGTGATACCGGGCGCAGCCAGCATCACTGTTTTTGGAAACTCCAGGACGGTTTTCTCACATTCCTGAAGGTTGTCATAGACACATTTGATGTTACCGGCTGCTTTGATGATTGACGTGCCCCCTTGCTCATAGGTGGATTCAAACAGAGTGGTACATACCTTCTCAACCAACTCACTGCCACCAACGACATCTTTAAGTGAGTTGGTTGAGAAGATAAATCCTTGAATGCCCTGTATGGAGGCTCCATATATGTATTTATTTTTCTCCATCTTGTTTTGTTTTAAGATTGTGGGTGTAAAAGTATAAAAAAAAGATGGGAAAAACTATTTTTTCAGCAAAAAAATGCGTTTTATCGGATTTTTTTTGTATTTTCGCCACAAAAACAAGAAATGGAAGCAACTAACATAGCGATATTGAAATTTAAGGAAAACCTGAGTTCAGTCGGGCTCAGGTGTTTTCGTGGGGCCATTATTGATTTGGCAGGCAGGGAAAATCCTTATTTTCACAATCATGAGGCAAATGGGCTGAGATATGGATATCCCTTGGTTCAGTACAAGGTGATAGACAGGCATGTTTGTCTCGTCGGAATAGCGGAAGCAGCCATGGCAGTGATGGAATTGGTGGGTAAGTTTCCTGCCAGTCTCAAGATAGGACAGAAGGAGATGGAGTTTCATGTTGAGGATTGTACGCTGACTCCTTATTTTCCTAAGATAGAAGAGTCTCCGAAGCTTTATCGACTGAGCTGTTATATCGCTCTTACTGATGAGAACTTCAAGAAATACCATTCCATGCTGGCTCTTACCGACAAGGTAAATTTTCTGGAGCAGGTCATCACAGGCAACATTCTTTCCTTTCTGAAGGGCATCGGCTATCATGCTGCTGAGCAGATAGAATGTGCCATCACTCAATTGAAAGAGCCTGTGGAACAGAGCTACAAGCATGTAAAGTTTGACACCTTTGATCTGATGTTTGTCAGCAACATGGAACTTCCTGACGGCATTGCGTTGGGAAAGAGTGGTAGCGTGGGCTTTGGTACGCTTTCCAGACGGGAGCTTCCTGATAGATTTAAAAACTTTAATCAGTAATATTATGGCAAAGGTACTCATATCATTTATCGGTACAGGTCCTCTGGTGAACAAGGGGACATTGGGGGAGGAGAAGTCTGCCCGTGAATATCGCAGGGCTTCTTATCATCTGGGTGAAGAGAATCTGGGTGAATACTCATTTATGGCAGCTGCTCTTTATGAAACACAGAATATAGATAAGGTCATATTGATCGGTACTGCCCATTGTATGTGGGAAGAGGTATATCGCTATTTTCAGGAGAAGAACGGCGGTGTGGTTGACGAGGATGTCTATTGTGAAATCGCAGAACATTGTGAAGCGGCAACCAGCAAGAGTGAATTGTATATCCCTCATGCCAAGGAGATAGAGGCGGCTATTGGAAAGGATGCCCATCTTGCTCTCATAAGATATGGCGTGAATGAGGAGGAAATCAATGAGAATATCAACAACATCCTGCAGCTGAACCAGTTGCTCTCTACGGGAGATGAACTCATCGTGGATGTTACCCATTCTTTCCGCTCATTGCCTATTACCATCATGAATCTGCTTCTTTATCTGAGGAATGTCAGCAGCAAGAATATCAAGATTTCTCATATATATTATGGTATGATAGAGATGAGCAAGGAATATGGTTATGCTCCGATTGTGGATTTGAAGAAAATCCTCAAACTCAATGACTGGATTGTGGGAGCCATGGCTTTCAAGCAGTATGGAAATGCCTATCAGATTGCAGGGCTCATTCAGCAGGAGGATCCGGATGTGACCAATCGTTTGAAGCATTTCTCGGATGTGATGAATCTCAATCATCTGTATGCCATCTCTCAGGAGACCCAGTCTTTGAGAGCTTTGATGAAAAAGGATTTTGATTCTATGCTTCCTGAAATGATTGTGAAGCCGGTGGTGAAGGATTTTCTCAATAATTTCAAGGGAACCGAGCAGGATCCAGCACGGTTCCAATATCAGCTGGCCCAGTGGCAGTTTAAGCACATGAACTATACGGCTGCCTTAATTTCCTTGCAGGAGAGCATTCTTTCCTATGCCTGTCAGCTTGCAAATCACGACCCTTTTGACAAGGATGAGCGTCAGAAAATTAAGGATGTTATTTGCAATGACAAGGAGTTCATACCATTTGAGTTGAGAGGAGTATATTTCGAGATTACCAAAAACAGAAATGTTGTGGCTCACGCTTTGGAGAGTAATTTCTCTTCGGGCAAGATTATTGAAAGTTTAAGAACATCGCTTATTACGGCGGGTAAATACATTAACTAATAATTTAATGATTATGGGAAAAGGTATCATAATGTATCAGAAGCGCTTGGAACTCATTGATGAATGTCTGCGCAATTATGAACGTCCAATGACTGTAAAGGAAATTTGTGACGAATGTAATCACAAACTAGGTGTGCAGTATACAGATCGTACGTATCGTAACGACTTGGAAAAAATCGAATTCGAGCTAGGCGGTAAAATAAACAGGGATCAGAAAAGAGATGGCTGCCAATGTTTGGTATATCAAAATGTTGGTTTCTCTATTAAGGGTGATACTGTTGCCAATCAAGTTGTTATATGCAATTTAGATAAAATCAAGAAAGCTTTGGGTGATTTCCTGGGATTGGGCTTGGAGTCTTCCTTGACCACCCTGACTGATGAAATCAACAAGTTCATGGGGTATGACGATAATAATCGTCCTGTCATTTCTTTTGAAAAAGTATTACTGGAGTCTCATGGAAGGGTGAAACCTCATGATTTGCTGGAGCTTTTACTCAAGGCTATCATACAGCATCAGACCATGGACATTAGATATGAGGTTCCTGGAAGAGGTAAGCGTGAGTGGACCGTATTTCCTCAGTTCCTCAAGCAGTATAACCAGCGATGGTATCTCATTGCCACCAAGCACAGAGACGAGGTGGAGGGCAAAATCTACAACCTGGCTCTGGACCGAATTCTCAAGATGGAGGCCAACCAGCATATTCATTATAAGGAATGTGACGTTGATTTTTCTGTTTACTTTGAAAATGTGGTGGGTGTAACCAAGCCGGATGGTGCGGAACCGATTTTAGTGAAGTTACGTATAGAACGCGGTGAGTATCCATATATAGAGAGCAAGCCTATCCATGCATCTCAGAAAGTAATTTCTGAATACGGAGACGACAAGGATTATGTTTACGTATCTTTATATGTGTATGACAACTTTGAGCTGAGAAGCAAAATCTTGTCATATGGAAGCAAGGTTACAGTCATGGAGCCTAAGAGTTTAAGAGATAAGCTTGTTCATGATTTGAAGAAGTCTCTTGAGAATTATCAGGATTAAGCATTATGGGAAGAAGGGTATTTTTATCTGTCTTGGGAGTGGCTTTCTATGAGACTTGCCGGTACCGAAAGGATGATTTTACGGGAAGTGAGACTCTTTTTGTACAGAAAAGTTTACTCGAATATCTACAGCAGCAGGAGAACTGGGGAGGAGAAAACGACCTGGTTCTTATGCTCCTGACGGATTTGGCAAGAAAGAATAACTGGGACAAGAATCTAAAGACCCGTTTCTGTGCCAAGCTTCAGAAGGAGGTAGCGTATCAGGGATTGGAGAAGATATTGCTGGATATGAATCTCTCTTACCGGGATATAGCGATTCCGGATGGGAAGGATAGTGAGCAGATGTGGGAGATATTTGAGGTTATCTTTGATGAGCTTCAGGACGGTGATGAACTGTATCTTGACATCACCAACAGCTTCCGTTATCTTCCTATGCTGCTGGTGGTGCTTGTCAACTATGCCAAGTTGCTTAAGAATGTGAAGGTGAAGGCTATCTTTTATGGTAATTACGAAGCACGTGACCAGGAGAGCAACATCGCGCCTATCATGGATCTGCTGCCACTTTCTGTTCTACAGGACTGGACGTTGGCGGCTTCTGATTATTTGCGTTATGGCCAGGTGCAGAAGCTTTATGAGTTGTCGGAATCTTCCATCAACCCTATTCTGAAAGATCCAAGTACCCGAACTGATGACGTCAAGCTATTGAGGGCTTTTGTCAATCGTCTGAAAGATTTGGTGGGTGAGCGTATCACTTGTAGGGGCTTGACTATCATTGAGAACAAGAATGTTGGCTTATTGGAAAAGGCTGCCAAAGATATACAGAAAGTCACGATTCCACAGCTAAAACCTGTGTTTGAAAAGATTAAAGAGTCCCTGGATATTTTTGGTGCGAAGGAAGATATCTTGAATTGTATCAAGGCAGCCAGATGGTGTTGTGATAATAAGATGTATCAGCAGACAACTACCTTATTGGAAGAAGGATTGATAACATTCTTATGTTGTCATTTCAAATTGGATTACAAAGAAGAGAACTTTCGTAATCTGATGGGACAGTGTTTAAGGGCAAAGACCCGTCCAAACGAGAAAACTGTTTTTAATGATCCGGCCTTGGCAGAGAAATTGTTAGATGACTCAGTAATCTGGGAGAATAAGCAGTTTGTTACAAGCTTTCAGAGTATAGGGAAGTTGCGCAATGATTACAATCATGCAGGATTCAATAAAAATCCAAAAGAAGTAAAGAATATCATCGATAACGTAGAGAGCTTAATGGATGATATAGAAAGTATTTTATCAAAAATATAGTTATTTTTTTGCCATCACTCTTTAGGAAATATCCTTTTATAGTGGTGGCAACTTTATATTTGGGTTTGTGATTTTTACTTATTTGTTAACTGTTGTGAAATTAAGCTTTCTTATTGGGTTATTTTTTAAGAATAATTGGCTTGCATATCTCAGGAAAAAGTCGTACCTTTGCACTCACTAAGAAATGGTTAAATTTCAGTTAAGAGAAGTGAATGTTTCTTTAGTGATGTTCTTTAACTTATTGATAATCAGTAATGTCTTATAAGGTCGAGTACGAGGCCATTGTCCACTACAACAAGGATTAAGACTCTGTTTCTCTGGCGATAGAGAATACTGCTTCTCGCAGGTACGAGGCCATTGTCCACTACAACAAGGATTAAGACATACTCCTATTCTTTTCAGGGTCTGAGCTTCTCAGCTCGTACGAGACCATTGTCCACTACAACAAGGATTAAGACTCCATATGAGGACCTGGCGGAGTAGCATTAACCATACGTACGAGACCATCTTCCACTACAATAAGGATTAAGACAGCAGCTTAACTCGGGCATATTCTGCCGGATTTTCGGTACGAGACCATCGTCCACTACAACAAGGATTAAAATTATACAGATACCTTTGGTATTCTATTAGTTGTTTCTTTCTTTTGATAACTTCTAATCATCTTGAAAGTGTAAAAAGTCAAAAATATTAGCTAATAGTTTGGTGGTTACTCTCGTTTTTTATACCTTTGTAGATACTTTGATATTGGAATGAAAGGGATATTGTTCTTCTTTAAAGATGAATAGTTGTAGATGATGCCTTATTATGTAATAGGTGTCAAACTTGGATTTTCGGTGGATAGTTTATGCAAGGAAGGCTTTGATACAAACGAGAGCCTTTAACTTGAAGTATAACTTATAAACAAACAATATAATGAGTATAGAAGAAGTAGATGCAGCTAACAGATTAATCATAATTTAATCTCTAAATACAGAGTCATCATTGCTGGATGCAGAGATTTCGATAACTATGAGTTGTTGAAAGAGAAGTGTGATTATTTCCTTCAAGACGAAAAGAAGGAAGATGTTGTAATCATCAGTGGTCATGCCTCTGGTGCCGATGCTCTCATCGCCTTCTGGGATGGTAAGAGCCGAGGCACAAAGAACATGATAGATACCGCTACCAAGCGAGGCTTACAGGTGGCTGTGGTTAGATATTAACAAATAAAATTTATAGATATGGATATTGTAAAGGAAATCATCAACTGTGAGACGAACACGAAGTTTGTTAGAGTTCACGACCATGGGTTTATTGATATACCAGACGTAATCTTCTACGTTCTCTACGAGAGCGGAGATACAGACGTAGTAGGATGTTGTATAGGTGAGGGATATCCTCAGATTGCCGGAGAGGTTGATGATGAAGACTGTCGTCTTCTTGGTGTCTTAACTGAAATCACGATAGATGACTATTTCAATTACCTTGAAGGTAGCTATGATGATGCGGTAGGTGCTGTAAAAGCATTTGTGGAAGAGGCAAAGAGAACACTTCCTCTTCTCCGCATAGATAAAAGCGTGGATGAATGGATGAAAGAACATTAATAAATATAATAGACTTTGTTCAAAATGTCAAATTGGCATCTTGAACAAGGCAGGGTAGTAACAATTTAAATATAATAATAATGAAACAGAAAGAAAACAACATAGATTGCGCTCCATCCAAGGATGAGGAAGGAGTAGCAAAGTGCTTAATACAGATGTGCAAGGACTCCAATGCTGCTATTACTTCCTTAAGTATGGACTGTGAAGATGGCTACGAAGTGACGATTTCTGCTCGCAAGAAGGGAAAGAGGACATATAACGAGTTCTCTCTAGAGCAGTTCGAGGCAATCAAGGCTATGGCAGAAGAGAAACTTGACCAGACTGAGGATAAGCAGAAGCTTCAGGACATCATCGATGTTTGCGATAGCAATATTGATGATATCAAGGAAAAGATGAAACCTACTTGCTAATATGTTTTTGAAGTTTTAATGTTTTAAATTTATAGATATGAAACAGAATGAAAATGAGATAAAGGGGAAAGAACTGTTTGAGTTATCGCTTACTTTCACAGAAGGTGACGAAGAGAAACAGTTCAGTGTAACCATGAAGGCTAAGAAGGACGGCAAGGAAACGTCTCTTGACCTGTTCGATAGTGACTTCCTCGAAATGAGCTATAATGGCGTGAAGATGGTGCTCAGCCAGATTACTTACCTATACGTGAAGAACCTTCATGATACAGGGCGAATGTCTGACGAAGAGTACAATGCTATCATGGCTCAGGCTGGACAGAAACCACAAGGCAAAGCTAAAAGTGGAGAGTAATCGTTCATATAGGAAATGGTATGATGCTGGGTGCGTACTGCCCAGCATCATACCATTTTCAAATATATTATTAAGGTATGTATAGAATCCTACATGTATCTGCAGACTATCTGCAATGTTCTTTCGAGCTTGAAAACATGAAAACACGAAAACAGGAAAACATGTGATGATTCTCTGCATGACTTGCTCTCTCTGTTTAAGTTGCAGCCTAATCATGAGTTTGAGGGAAAGGTAATATTCCTTTCTTGAAGTCAGTTTTCTCGTCTGTTTTTCGGCATTTAATTAAGTTCGTGTCTTTGGGAGGACATTAATTCTGTGAATGCTACATAGAATCTGATGTTTCTTTGATTGACTGTTAACATGGTGTTTGATTTAAAAAATAAACTGAGATGAAATACAAAGAGTATTCGGAAGAGGCTTATCAAAGCATTCTTTCTTACGTTATGAAATCCGTAGAGATAGATGAGAATGACCCTTATATCAAGCGTTTATATATTGCAGCTGCAAGGGTGCCAAAATTCTCTATAGAATATAGTTGTGAAGATATATCCCATATTATGCTTAAAATTGAAAAGGCTGTGTGGGCGTGGGAGAAAGAGAATACAGAAGGTGATTTCTTTGTTGATGGGGGGGAGAATTGGTGGATGGTAAAGAACCAAGTGGGAACCTTTACCTACACTACCAACCGTCTCTTTATGGATATATGCGATATCAAGGGTATCAAGGAACTGGTAAAGGACGTTATAGATAAATATAGGGTTATTATTTTAGCTAACCGTTATGTTTCCGACTATGAATTACTGCAGGAGTATTGTGATTATTATCTTCGGAAAAAGAAGAATATAGTTGTTATTTCTTGCCATTCTTCAGATTCTGATGCCCTGGATGTAAGATATGCTCAGGACAGAGGTTACGAGCTGGATATATACCCGGTTGACCGTGAAACCAACGGAGGGTTTGATGGATTTGACTATAACTCTCAGATGATTGTGAATGCTGATGGTCTTATAGTCTTATGGGATGGGTTTAATAGAAAGGTAAAGAATGTGATAGAAAAAGCTTGGGAGTATGACATCGAGCTGTATGAATTCAAGATTTAAAATATTACATGATGAAGAAGAGATTCATAAAGAAGAGGAAGGTGGACTTTGATATTTCCAAGGTGTGGTTTCTTTTTTAAACGAACATTGGATTTCACTACTGCCAGACTATCTGATAATGGCGTTTCTCAATTTAGGTGGAATCTATTGCACGAGCTAAGTGTTTACAAAGCTGGTCCATTATCGAAAAAATCCTATGGAAATGGTGGGGTTCTCGGATTTTATTTGTATCTTTGCTCCGTCTTTCAGAGTTTTGCCCTTCTATTCATGCAATACTAAGAACCGTGAAATTTCTGATATGATAAGATAATGAGCAACATAATGTTGTTCAGGTGTTTATAGAAAAAGAATTGTAGTGTTGCGTAATTTGGAGGAAGTTGAATGGAGAATGAGTATTACAAGAACTACAGCATTATCCCTACCGAATATGACAGTAGGGGTAGGAGAAAGTGTGATGGCAAGACTTTTCGTGATGTGGTAAAGGAGTTCGAATACGATTTTCACGAGACGTATAGCAGTGAGTATGCACTTAATTTTTATGCAAACTCCCGTACGATGGCACTTTTGGCGAAATCAAATGATGCGGCTCCTTTCCTGATTTACGGAATGGATTTGACTCAGGGAGACTCATTCGATCCGATACAGGACCCTTTTGTCACTCACGAAATGGAGAAGCATAGTCAGCATATTTACGTCTATGGCATTGACTCTGCCTTTATGACTGAGTTTGATGAATATGGTTATCCAGTTTGGGATGAAGATGGGGACATCTATCCGTTGACCTTGCTTGTTGACAATGCCATGAGTGATGGGATCGTTCGATTGGCTGTTCCAACAGGCGATGATGGAGATGAAATAGAAATAGCCCCAATAAATATAACACAATTTGAATATGCCTAATGGAAACGAAAGAACAGGAAAGAAACTGGCATCTGGTTCGCAACGATAATGGCGAATGGATAAGTGACAAGAATGTTGTCTTTCTTACGAAGCAGGAAGCAAGGTCGCTCCAGATAAAGGCCAGAATCTCAGGTAAGACATTATCTATTCAGCATGGATATGATGGTGATTTGTGGTGTTATAAGCATGAAATGGATTACATCAACCAAAAATTAATAGTTATGAACAATATCTCTTTATTGGAACCGGGACTTTTAGATGCAGGTCACAGCTTGTATCAATTGCTGAAAGGTGATCAGGCACCATCATGGTGGAAGCTTCTGACAAAGCATCATGAGCTTTATGTTGAAATCAGAAAGAAGAACGTGATTGACGTTTATTATTATGGGGGTAGAATGGCTGAAATATCATATGATAGGTTCAGCGATGGAGTTGTGGCTAAGGCTCATCCAAAATATTTAGGATATACTGATGTTAAGGATGAGAACTATTATAGAAGAAGCGTTGGCAAAGGTGGCAAGGAACAATTCACGCCCATCTATCAGGATTGCCTGAATTGGCTGGAATCAAGAGTAGAGGAACTCAAGGAAAATATCAGAAATATTTATTCTCAAGCTGAAAATGGAGAGAATACCAAGGAGAAATTCATTCAGGGAAAATTAATAACGGAAGGACGTGATAAATATCTGGATTCAGAATTTGCTCATCGTTTTCACGATCATGAGAAGGAGACGATCAGGATTGATATGGTAAAGATAGAGGATAACCGTATCATTTTTGAAGAACTTAAAAGAATTGGTGATAGCCGTTTGCGAACTAAGAATGGTGAACCGGAAATCTTGACCCAGATCAGAAATTATCGGGAGTTTCTTCAATGTAATAAAGACCGTCTTGCTGCGTATTACAAAATGTTATACCGCATTAAAAAGGAGCTGGACCTCCCTGTTCCTTCTGTTGATGACGTTGATAGTCTTACTGTTGACCCTGAGCCACAGTTGTTGATAGCTTGCAACTACAAGAAAGATACTGAAGGTCGTAAGAAACGTATAGACGATATAGAGAGAATCTTATCATCAGCAAATATTAACTACCGTATCGATAATTTCGTATGAATATCAAGGTTTATCGCGGCACCCACCAGATAGGTGGGTGTGTGACGGAATATGAATATCAGGGTAGGCATTTGTTTGTTGATTATGGCGAAGAACTGCCTGGTGGTCCTCAGACTGGAGATTTACAGGTTGAAGGATTAACGTATGGCGATATATCCAAGAGTGCCTTGCTGATTACTCACTATCATGGGGATCATATTGGCTGTATCCCAAAACTGCCGAAAGACCTGCCTATTTTCATGGGTAGAATCAGTCGTGATATTCAAATGGAACTTTCTAACCGTCTTCAGATGGTTGATGTTTTTCACCGGAATATGTCTGAACGTCTGAAAACTGTTCATACTTTTGAGCCAGGCAGACCTTTCAGCTGGGGGAGTTTTCACATCATGCCTGTTACTGTGGATCACTCTGCTTTTGATGCTTATGCTTTTAAGGTAGAGGCTGGTGGTGTTAGTGTCTTTCATACTGGTGATTTCCGCACTCATGGTTTTAGAAGTGGCAGGTTATCAGATGTCATCGAGAAATTTGTTGGCAAGGTGGATTATGCGGTCTGCGAAGCAACCAACATTTCTCGGCCTCTTGCTGCCAGTCAATCTGAGCATGATTTGCAGAAGGAGTACCAGGAGTTATTTAAAGAGAACACAGGCAATATTGTATATTCTTCATCTACCAACATAGATAGGCTGTTTGGTTTGTATCATGCTGCAAAGAATGCTGGGCGAGTGTTCATTATAGATGAGTACCAGAAGAAAATAATGGATATTGTTACTCAGCGGGATTCTTTGTGGAGTAAATCAAGGCTGTATCAGTTTTCGGAGCATTACAAGCCGTTTGTTCTTTCTGTGTTAAAAGGCGAATTCTGGATGAATGATAGATTCAAGGAACTTTTGGAGGAGAAAGGTTATGTGTTGATGGCTCGCTCTAATCCTAGGTTTGATAGTTTGATCAAAAGGATTCCCGGTGAGAAGCAGGTGTATTTGTCCATGTGGGATGGCTATGTTGATAAGAGCAAGGCTGCCTACAATGAGCAGTTGGCAAAATCTCTAGGAAAAGGCTATTTACGAATGCATACCAGTGGCCATTGCGACATGAATAGTTTGCGCGAGGTATTCCGGTTGTTGCATCCCAAGGCCATTGTTCCCATCCATACGGAGAAGCCGGAAGACTTTGCACAGTTGTTTGGTGACGAGTGGTCTGTTGTGGTGCTGAATGATGGAGAGAGCATCTCTTCTATATCGTCGGAAACTGCAGATGCTCATGATCCCATGGTTATATTAAAGAAATAGCAAAATGAAGATACTACATCTTTCAGATACTCATGGCTTGCATCATAGATTAGATGATATGCCAGAAGCTGATGTCATCGTTCACAGCGGTGACATCAGTAACAGTGGCACGGAAGAAGAGGTGCTTGACTTTCTGAACTGGTTCATCGGGTTGCCCTATCCGCACAAAATCTTTGTGACGGGCAACCATGATCTTTGTCTATGGGAGGCAGAGGGGATAGAGGACTTGCCTGGTAACATTCATTTTCTTCAGGACAGGGGAGTAGAGATAGGTGGCGTGAAGTTTTTCGGAATAGCCTACAATCATTCCGAAGCCATGATACCGGCAGATACGGATATTGTTGTGACACATGAACCGCCAGTCATGATTCTGGATCAGTCTAGTGGCATTCATTGGGGAAATGCTCCATTGCGAAACAGAATATTTGAGGTTAGTCCCAAATATCATCTCTTCGGTCACGCCCACCAGGATTATGGCACAGTGGAGCAGGAGGGTATCGTCTTTTCTAATGCGGCACTACTTGATGACATGAACCGATTGGTCAGAATGCCAAGACTATTCTCATGGGGTACTTAGGTCTATAGGTATATGTTTTTTCTTCTTTGTTGCTTATATCATTGAAATGATACCACTTCAATCAGTCTTTTCCTATTAAAGACATAACGATTTTGCCACTCATATATAAGATGGTGTGTATTTTTACCATACCAAAGTTCATCAATTTGTTTCAGATGATTGAATCTGCTATTATGAAGCAGTTGGCTCTCTTATGGCTATCAAAATAGCAGTAGGAAAAGCATGTGAAAAGAAAAAGTCCTCCAATTCTTTGCATATGTGATATTTTTTGTTTAGTTTTGCAGAAAAATTAGATAGAACATGAGATTACGCATTGAAAACATCAATAAGATCAAAGAAGCAGATATAGCTTTGAATGGTTTGACTGTGATCGTGGGGGAGAATGATATGGGCAAAAGTACCATAGGTAGAGCATTCTTTTCTACTATCAAGGCTGTCTCTAATATGAGAAGTTTGAGCAAAGAAAGTTCTGCCAACAAAGCTTCTAAGCACATTGATTCTTTATATAAGCACTTCTATGGGAAAAACATAATAGAAGGTGCTATGGATCTGTTGCCTCGTGTCAAATCTGAAATGGAAAGAATATGTCTGGATGAAGCTGAACGAAATGCTTTTCTGACTCATCTGAATGCTAGAATCGATGAGATTGATTTGTCTCCTCGCCAAAAGTCATTGCTCAAAGAAGACATAGTGAATATTCGGATTTGTTATGATCAGGTGGATAATCCTGCTGCTGTACTGAAAACGGAGTTGGCTTATCTCGTTGATTCAGAGTTTTTGGGGCAGTTCTGTTCTTCTAAGTCTGATTTTACCTGTGTTATGTTTGATACTGAAGAAGAGGGAAGTCTGGTATTTAAGGCTAAGAATAATCAAGTGACTGACGTCTCCTTTTCTGAAAGGGGATTCTATGAGGATATCACTTATGTTGAGTCCCCACTGTACTTCCATCTACTTGATAGCTTAAGAAATTCTGTTGCTTATCGGGAGATGAAGTCTGTTCCTGGATATAGACCAATGGTTCCTGCTCATGTGAAAGACTTTGTAGATAAGGTTTGGAACATCCAGAGCTTCCATGCTCAGCCAAGTCTGTTTGAACCTCAATCGAAGGAATATCACACAGAGGATATCATTCATGGTTCGTTTGCTTATGATAAGAGTTCACGTAGTATCGTTTATCAAAAGGATGGTATGAAAATCATGCCTATCAATGTGGCTTCTGGTATCAAGAGCTTTGGTGCCTTGCAGCTTCTGCTTGACGGTTATTGTATCTCTAACAACCGTCCTCTGATATGGGATGAGCCTGAGAATCATTTGCATCCTCAGTGGCAGGTGGAGTTAGCGAAGGTTATTGTTCAGATTGTTAATTCCGGTATTCCGGTGATGATCAGTACTCACAGTCCGTATTTTCTGCAAGCCGTGAGATATTATTCTGCAATGTACAGTATCGAGAAGTATGTGAACTACTATATGGCTGAGTTAGGCAAAGATGATATGGTAAGCATGAAGGAGGTTACTGATGACTTGAATCAGGTATTTCTTACTTTGGCTGAGCCTTTGAATCAAATCATGAACGTGGATGAAGTAAGGGGGAAACTGAAATGAAAGTTGCCAGTGAATTAATGTCGTATTTGGTGAAAGATAAGCATTTCTCCCTTTACTCTGTCTGTGAACTGCACAAACCTTGTGCTACGACTCCCCGGTGCTCTTTGGAGCCAGCAAGACGATTTGTGAATTTTGATGATGTAAAGACGGCCTACTGCAAGGAACACCAGATGATTTCCTGTGCTTCGGTAGATGGCTTGGCTGAAAAGAACGAAAAGCTGTTGTTCGTTGAAATTAAGGGGTGGGCTGACTTTCTGCAGTATCAAAAGAAAAATGTTGAGGAAAAGATTGCAAAACAGGTATCAGGCTATGATTTCATCAAAAAATTGAAAGATAGTATAGATATCTGCAATGATTATGCATCCAATGTAAATTTTTGTAATGCAGATAATCTTGCATATATCATAGTAACGGATATTGATATCAAAGAACAGCCTCTTCAGGCTTTCCAGAGTAATTTGATGGCATTGGCTCAAACATCTTCTTCTCTCGAAGTGCTATGTAACAAATATATGATGTCAAAAATTTGTTCTATAAAGGAAGTGCATACGTTCTATAAGCAGTGTAAAGAGTTGGATTCTTTCATTGATAATAGTCTCTAGGATTTGACATAAGGTAAACTAACGTTCTATTCCTGATCAGATGTTTTTCCTTTATGCTCAAGTGAGAGAAGTTTAGGCTTCCCGCCGGCAGGTGTTCAATACTTTTGTTACTGGAAAGATTGACAGATAAGATAAAATTAAAACGAATGGGAAAAAAGAACAATAAAACTGGTGCTCAGCCGATGAGTCCGGAGAAATATATCAAGGAGAAAGCACGTATGCTTCCTCTTGGCATGTGCTATACTTATGCCAACTGGGAAGATGCCGATGAAATTACGGTCATCGTGACACGTATTCACCCAAAGGGAACTGTAACATGTGCGGATTTCTGCATCGACAAGTTGTGCAGGGGTCTGATAAGAACCAGATATTTCTTCAACGTATCACCCAGAAAGTTGGCAGAAATTGTTGAGTACTACTCGGATAAAGAGAATGACAGGATGGTGGAGATATCATATGAGGTGGCTCACAATCTGATCTATGGTTCCATTGAATTTGCTGAGGAAGCCGGCATTGAACCTGTTGATGCATGGGACATTACTCAATATATCCTGGAAGAAGATGATGACAACGTTCCTCTCATTGAATATCAATGGGGCTTGAATGGTATGCATTATCTGCTTGCAGAAGACAGGTTGGAGGTATCTTGTTATCTTTCTACCATGCAGGAACATCTTGGCAGAAACTTCAAGTTCCGTGTAGGAGATAGTACGGCATATATTGGTGGATGGGATTGGCATGAAGAGGAATTTCAGGGTTGTGAATATGAAATCCATGAGGAAGTGTATGGCTACGAATTGCCATCATATCCAACTCATATCAAGCTGCTGCATCCCGAAGTGATGTCGTATCTGACTTTTCATGCCTATGAATGGATCCTGCCGGATCACATCATCGATCTCTTGCTGACTATAGATCACGAGGAGTTGCGTCAGGACTTGGAGAACATAATCAGGTATGGCTTGGGCAAATACCAGCATTTGAAAGCGACAGGGGAACTGTTTGCTGCCATACGTCATAGCATCATCCTTCTTGCAGAGGTGGGTAACATGGAATCTTTCCGTCTTCTGATGGATGTATTGAAGTTTGAAAGTGATTTCTTCGATCAGTTGAGCTGGCTGGCGACCAATTATCTCTTTGCCCCAACCCTCTACAAGTTGAATCCGGATCCTTTCTCTGAATTCACGAAATTCCTGCAGACGCCAAAGCTTGACCATTTCTGCCGCATGAACGTTTATGAATACGTGGAGTTCTATGTAGAGAAGAATCCTGCCTTGAAGGAACAGGCGACAGCGTGGGTGAAGGACATGCTCGTTTTCTATGATGGCAGATTGGAAACCTCTGACTGTTGTGATGGTTACGTGGTGGCTGCGGCTATTGATTTAGCTTGCAGCTTAGGAGCAAAGGATCTCATTCCTGTCATCAACAAGTTGCTTTGTACTTATCTTGTTGATTTTAGTGATTGTGGACTTACGGCAGAGGTGGTTGAAGGGCTTCTTCGGGGTGAACTGCTCAGGCAGGAGTATGCTCTTGATGTATATGAACGGTATCACAGGTTAGAGGAAGATAGCAACAGGTAATGGAGTAAAGGCATCATAGCATTCTTCCTTTGGCTGAGTTTTGGGCTTTAGAGGGTAGTGTTCTCTGCTAAATAGCATTGGTGATGCTTTTGTTTACATATCGTGCCAATTCATCAAAAAGGTCTTTTGCCTATGAGATGAATTGGCACTATTATATAAATAACATCAAAAATCTCATTCTACAACAGTCCTGCCATATATATTGGCAGATAGATCACTCCATCCTTCACCTCTACATCACCTGGGTGAAGCACATACGCTTCGGCAAGCATAGGAGCAAATTTGGCTCTTAGCTTATTAAGAGAGGTCGTGGTAAAGCTTTTACCTGATTTCACTTCTATAGGAGAGATGTTATGCCGATTCGTGATGACAGGCTTAGGAATCAGGAAATCTATCTCCATCCTATCTTCCGCACTTGTAGCAGAGTTCTTCGAAAAGAAAAACAATTCATAGCCAGAAGCTCTCAACATCTGCGCCACAACATTTTCGACCAACATACCTTCATTTAACTCCAGTTTTCCCAAAGCCAACTTCAGGTAAAGTTCATTTCCCATAATCGTCTTCAGGTTAAAAGCATGACTTATCAGCAAACCTGTATCAGCCATATAGCACTTCAAGGTGGTGCGTTCCTGATTCAATCGCAGTCCGATATCAGGGGCAGTAGAGTTATAGCAGATGTTTACCACCCTTGACTCAGCCAGCCAGAAAAATGAAGATTCATACTCCCGATAACGAGCCTTATCGCTAATGGCAGTCAACCGGAACTTCTTCTCATGTTTGCTGAGAGCCGAAGGAATCTCCTCGAAAATTGCTTTTACCTTGATTTCGTTGCCCACAGCATACTTCTCAATATCAGCCTTATACAGGGAAAGGATATTTCGCTTAACCATATCCACTTTCATGAAATCATGGGTTTCTACATATTCAATAACTGCCTGAGGCATACCTCCCACTATCATATAATGTCGGAAGTAATCCATGACCTTACGATGCAATGGCCCCAAAGCTTGCTTTTTCTCATAGCAATCGCGGATGAACGGCATCATTTGCTCATCTCCCATTGCCCATAGAAATTCCTCAAAATCCATAGGATACATATTCATGCGACATTCCTCCGATGGAATAACTATATCTTTCACATTCCTATTGATACTAACCAGTGAGCCTGTTTCAATATAATCGTACCGACCATCTTTTACCAGATACTTGATAGCAGCACGTGCTTTTGGATAAAGCTGTACTTCATCAAATATAATGGCGGTATTACGAGGATACAGCGTTACATTAAAATACAAAGCCAAGTAACTGAAAAACAAATCCAAGTTTTTCAGATACTTATCAAAAATTTCCATTAAATCACTATCTGCATTGTTGAAGTCAACCAGAATATATGATTTATATTCTTTTTGGGCAAACTCCTCCACAATATAGCTCTTACCTATTCGGCGTGCTCCATCTATCATCAAAGCAGATTTTCCTTGAGAATTCTGCTTCCATTGCAGCATTTCATTATATATTTTTCTCTTCATAATTTTCTGTTTATCACGTTATGACGACCTATTTATGCCCTATTTCTCACGTTTTGATGAGATAATAGTAGGCTATTTCTCACGTTTTGACGATTTTTTATGTTGCAAAGATATAAAAAAATGCCTTAAGTTATTCACCTAAGTCTTCTTTTTACATTATATTAACCTGTAATTTACAAATATTCTTTAAGAAACTGTCCTATTTATAGATTTTAATATGACTGATGGTAACAAAGAACATATATACAAATTGCTTCTTCGCTAAAAAGTTGCTTACCGAGTTAATGGTTAAGGCTATACTATCGGTCATATATCCAAAATTAGCTGAATGTTGAGAAAAATAGTTGCTCTGGAGAAAATATTTTCAACCTGTGAAACGAACTTTCATAGCTGCCCCGTAACTTTGCACCAGAATACAGAATCAGGCACAAAGTATATGAGTGTCAATTGTTTTACTTTTAAAATATCAGACAGATGAATACGGCATTAAAGATGAAATTGGAGGAAATGAACAGACGTCTGAATGAGGCTCTTGATACTGACCTCTTCGAAGAATCTGAGTCAGAATTTAATGAATTTCAGGCTGAAGTAGATTCCTTTGAGAGAGAGTTGGAGGAGATATCGGAGTTCAGGCAGGATCATCTGCAGCTTTCTGAGCTGAAGAAGATTGGTGCCATCCAGAAGAAAATCCGGCAGGTGAAGAATGGGTATAATTTTTATGACCCTGAGTATGAGAGAAGTGTTATGTTTCCTAATGGTGAGGACGAAGAAGAGGATGATTTCTTCATTTAAAAAAGATGACTGATGGGAAACAGACCTTATTTGAGAACCATATTGGGAGGAACTGACTTCAAAAGTCTTTCCCTCATGGAGAAAATTATATGTATTAATGTAGTGCTATTATGGTTATGCAAACGTCATGTAAGAAAGGTATGGAGCAGATGGACTTGCTCCAAGCCTTCGAGATTATCGTAGACAAGGCCAAGGGTTCTTCACTTGGTGAGAAGTTCTATCAGGAGGCAGACCCATATCTTGGATTTGTTTCTGACAAGTTGTGTATCTCCAAGCGTGCCAGTGCCATCATGGCATTGTTTGCCGACAGGTGTGATGACAATCACATCCAGTTTTCTGACTATACGGATTTTCTGGATTGCAGAATCCTTAGCTTGCTTCGATATTCCAAGGAGACAGAGGAACTTGTTGACAGGGAATATGTCTGCCGGAGTAAGGATGAAGGTCTTTACTACTGCATCCCCATGGAGGTGATGGAGGCATTTCAGCAGAATCAACGTTATATACCCTCTGATGTGGAGGAGCTTACAGCCAGGGAATTGTTTGACAAGTTCAATGAACTGTTCACAAAATGCCGTCGCAGGAAACTTGACAGGCAAATTTTGAAAAAGAAGCTCAGGGCATTGGTTCGCAAGAATGAGAACCTGGCTTTTGTCAAGGCCATATCTTCATTTGACATAGATGTGGAGGATACAGAATTTCCTCTTTTCCTGTTGTTCTGTACACTCTTTGTCATAGATGGTGATGACGATATCCGCTATCACGACTTGGAATTTCTCTACGAGGAGGGAGAGGCTGCCTGGAGATGGGCAAAGAGAGGCTTGAGCCAAGGTGACCATTTGTTCTTAGTGGAGAAGTTTATCGAGTATACCAATGATGATGGCTTTGTGGACAGGGAGTCCTTCAAGATTACAGACGATGCCAAGAAACTGCTCTTCTCTGAACTCAACCTGTCTTCCATGCGTGGTGTCCGGCCGAAGGGAGGGATGTTGTCATTTGAGGACATCAAACCCAAGCAGCTGTTCTACAACAGTAAGGAACGAAAGCAAGTTGATGAGCTGGCAACACTCTTGGAGGAAGAGCACTACCAGAGTATCAGAAATCGTCTGAGGGAAACCAATTTCAGGAGTGGCTTTGCTTGTCTTTTCTATGGCCCGCCTGGTACTGGCAAGACGGAGACTGTTCTTCAGATAGCAAGGAAGACAGGGCGTGACCTGATTCAGGTGAACGTGTCAGAGGTTAAGAGCATGTGGGTTGGCGAGAGCGAAAAGAACATCAAGGGTATCTTCGATGACTATAAGCAGAAGGTGAAGCAATCTGTCAAGGCTCCTATCCTGTTATTCAATGAGGCTGATGCTATCATCGGCAAGCGGCAGGTGGGAGCGGAAAGAGCTGTGGAGAAGATGGAGAACAGTATTCAGAACATCATCCTTCAGGAGATAGAGCAGCTGGATGGTATTCTCATCGCCACAACCAACCTCGCAGAGAACATGGACAAGGCTTTTGAGCGTCGTTTCCTCTATAAAGTTAAATTTGAGAAGCCTGATTTGGCTTGCCGCTCACAGATTTGGCAAGCGATGATACCTTCTTTGGAGGATGCTGATGCTTCTTTCCTTGCTGCCCGCTATGATTTCAGTGGTGGTGAGATTGAGAATATTGCCCGTCATTACACCATTCAGACCATTTTGCATGGTAGTCCGGAGAAGATGGTCAAGTCTCTTACCGAGTTTTGCGAGAGCGAGAGGTTGGAAGGAACCAGGGCCAAGAGAAAGATAGGATTCTAATGTATAATTAAAATTAAATATCCCCTATGGAGAAGTATATATTTTTGGATTTCGATGGAGTGCTCAATACTCCTAAAGGTAAGTTTGATCAGAAAGCGATAGGCAAGTTACGCCGCTTGTTGGAAAGATGTGATGCCAAGGTCATCATTTCTTCCACCTGGCGATTGCAAGGCGTGGAGTACATACGGCAATTATGGAAGGAGTATCATTTGCCAGGTGAAGTTACTGACTTGACTCCTTCATGTAATTCCATCACTTTCTGTAGTGCAGACGGTACTAAAGAGTGGCAATGCTTACATGAGGCAAAAGGATTGGAAATCGCAGAATGGTTGAGATTGAATGCCAAGGAGCCTTATCGTTATGTCATTTTAGATGATGAAGAGAATCTCCTGTTCAATCAACGTGAACATCTTGTAAAAGTTGATGGTAGCAAAGGTCTTAATAAGGCTGATGTGAGAGTTGCAATTCAAATCTTAAATACCAAAGAGATCAGTCAAATGAAACGTTGGTTTTATGGTGCCTTAAAATATATTGCTTTATATATTTTTATGGTGATACTTTTCATGACTTTTGTTTACTGGTATCCGGGGGAAAAAGTGATGAACACGAATCGTCATTTCCTTATGATTCAAAATAGTTTGCATCAATATCATTTTCCTTGGCAGAAATGAAAATGGCGGTAAATACAAAATTACGTATTTACCGCCTTAATCATTTGTTGAGAGGAGTTAAGAAGGGCAGATCTTGTATTTCTTAGCAAGGTTTCTCAACCTTTCACTCACCTCTTCCCTTAGCCATTGTGGTTCCAGTACTTCCATGGTGTCCATGTTGGAGAAAATCTCCTGTTCGAAATCAAACTCTGGTTTCAGGTGATACTCAAAGATGGAGTATTCATCGGTACGCTTCATTTCCTTTTGAGACTCATGGAGAGGAAGATTACGTATGTAGTTGCTCTGGAAGGCATCTATCTTGAGCACCACCTTCTGAACTTCGGAATCCTCGTTATTGATGATTCCGAAGCAATCCTTGAAATATTCGGCCGGTTTCAAATCCTTTGGCATCTTGAAAACTTTGTCTGAGATGATGACATTTTCCATACGGTCAAGGGCATAACAACGGATATCGTCTGTGCCAGGGCTATAGGCAACCACATACCAGCGTTTCTTGAAAGCCTTCACGAAATAAGGATGGATGTCAAACTCATAATACTTCTCGGAATTGTAACTATAGTAAGAGATGAAAATGACATGGTTGTCACGCATGGCCTTGATGATGTCTTCCAGAAAGTTTCTGCCAGAAGGCATGTCCTCAAGAAGGACTCGTTCCTTGAGCTTGCGGCTGTTGCTAACCATGGCATGGAGGGAGAAGGCATTGAGCATCCAACTTCGGGTACTTCCTTCCTCGAAGCAGTCGCCATACTCGATGTTGTAGCGGTATCCGCTGCCACATTCGATGTTTATCTCAAACAGTTCCTCGATGCTATGGATGTTGTTGATGAAGGTTCTTCGGGAGAGTTCCGTTCCCTCACTGAGGTCAGAGTCCGACCATCTGCTTTGGATTTCCTTCAGGGTGATGCCGCCCCTTTTCTTTGCCCGGTGGATGGTTTCCACGAGCCAGACATATTTGTTTAATTGGTTGATTGCCATATTATCTTGTTTTATTTTGTTTCTTATAATTTTGGTACAAAGATAACGGAAAAGTAGGAAAATATGTTGCACAAGTTGAATTATTTTTGATGTGTGAAGTGATTTTACACCCATTTCTTCTATCTTTGCATTAAAAACTTAGAAAGAAATGATGAATTGTAACAGAAACAGACAAATGGTCAAGCGCCGTATCTATTCCTTTCAAATGGACGGCGAGGGTAGGGCAGAGGCAATCTGTCGTGCCTTCCAGCAGTATACACTTGTAGATTGGGCCCTATATGATAGGGTGTCTTTTCAGATTGTATCTTCTGTGAAGCACCCTTTATTGATGAGAGAACTTTCTCAGCTCATGTCGATAGCGCAGTCATTCAAGGATTCTGCCCAGGTGGAACTTACCCAAAGGATACTGTCAGGTGACGAGCAAAGATTACTGTTGATTATACTGGCCTGCAAAACTGAAAACGTTGCAAAGCATTAATCTTGATTCCATGTGACGAAGCTCTGATAAATGATGGTTGGATTTTATAAAGATATTACTCTTTGTTTGCGAGGAAGGTGCTCATTCACCTACCTTATTATGCTATCTTGGAGCTTTTTAAGCAGTTTTCTACATTTCTCGCCTCCGTATGTGAATTTTGCAATCTCTTATTAGGGAGTTGGCATTCGACTCTATTATTTTATTAATATTTGTTTGTTAAAGACTATGCTCACGCCCTTGGGGGATAATGGGCGTGAGCATATAAGTATGTGATGATATTTGACTATCTCTTCTCTCATTTGACAATAGCGTTGTTGTTCAGAAATGAATCTATTAAAACATTGATATAATCATGAGCTTTTTTTATATCATCGTTTTCGATATGATGTTCATCGTTATCATAACCTATATACGGAATATCGAACAAAGGAGAATCCAGATTGGCAACTTGTTGCCAATTCCAGCTGTCACGAGCTGGGTAGATGGTATAACTATACGAGTAACCTAATAAAATATTTCCCCAATTAAATGATTCATATGGAATTATATAATTAGATTGAATATCTATATAGGCAGAAACAGCTCTGTCATCATAATAATTGAGAAGATATACTCCTTCCTTACAAGTATCTGCTTTCAAAACCTTTAGTGTAAGCCAAGACTTTATCAATTCAATATGGTCATGAGGGGCTCTGATAAACTCAGATACCTCATGTCGAATATAGTTCTTCATATATTCAATTTGGTCGTCACTTGATATGAGTTCCATTATTTGAGATTTTTCAAGCCACCATGGTGTTTCATCCTTGTGGGAAAAGTAGCAGCCCTCATATTCCCATTTTGTTCGTTGGATATGTCCAATCTGAACGAGTCCGGAAATTACACGGTACAGTCTATACCAATTCGAGAACTGGTATTCTTCTTTTTTTACTTGGTCTTCATTAAGCATTCTGCATAACTTGTCTATTTTCAAGAAACGTTCCTTAAGAGTTTCAAAGTCAATATCCTCTTTGTTACAATCGTTCCAAAGTGGAGTTAAATCGCCCATTAGGTATTCATTATCCTCCCATAAGTCTATGGCTTCAGGGTGTTCCTCACGAAGTTTGTCCTTGATTTGCTCATTCTTGTCATACCATATAGGAATGTCGATGAGAGGAATTTTAGAGAATGTAATCTTTTCGTTTTCAATATTGAGCAGATCTTTATCTTCTACTTGGTTAATTATTTGTATCAAATAGCGCCAATCCATTTTGTTTTGTCCCCTTCTTGTAGCTACATTATTTTCATCTTTCGCCCACAAACCATCGAAGTAATTTCTTCTAATGCGACGTGTAAATGCTGTAAGCTGTTTTGTATTAGGATGTTCTGCTAACAATGCAATCAGTGGCAAAACGATATCCAAATCAGCATTTCTAAGCCATTGCCAGACATTTTCTTGATTATCTAGGGCTATATCCTTATTCTGTCTTCTATAAATACTATGCAGAATAGTCTGAAGCTCAACATCGCTAGTTATTTTTTCAACAAGTCTTGTCAATGCCTTAAAATACTTTTCAATATTGTCAAGAGAACGGAATTTCTCATAATTTTCCATACTCAGTTTTACTTCTTTTGTTGACTCTTTCATCTTTGTTGGAGCACTTATGAACAGATTTCTTGGATTCAAAGGCACAGGTTTTTCATTCACCCAAGCTCTTTCCTGCATAAGCCCAATCTGCCAATACCACATAAAAAAAACTTGCATGCCATTGTCTGAAGTTGTGTCAGTCCCACGATGATTCCAGAACCATTCTTCTCTATCTTCCCATTGGTCTGAATACAATTGGACTTGCTCCTTGGTTAATTTGGAATTACCAAGAAGTATTGGCTTGATGTTTTCTGTGGGTGATAAAGGCTCACCAGTAGTGTTTATTATAACATAAGTTTCTTCTCCTCTTGAACGGTTCTCCATGTCATAATAGAGAACTCTAAGATTATTCAAAACAAATTTTCCAAGTTCCAAAAAACAATTAAATTCCAACGAATTAAATACATTATCTATGATTTGCAGTGCAGCAATCATACTTTGAATAGATGCATCGTTGTCATATTCTGCGAAATACCAGTTTGATAGTTTTATATCAGTAACTTCTGTATTTCTTTCGATGAACACGTTACGTGAAAGATCGCTTAAGAAATAGAGGGTACTTTCACGGATTGCATATTGCAGATGTGGCTCATAATCGTCTTTTCTTTCCTGTTTTGAGATAATATAATCGTCATATACGCCAGAACACTTAATGTTTATGTAGCCCAAAATCAAGAAAAGAGTTGTCAATCTTTGTTGACCATCACATATCTGGATATGATTATGTGGTTGTTCGTACCCGTAAATTAGCCCCATGGTGAGAGAAGAGTCACTCTTTTCTTCAAATAACTCGACAATATTCTTTACGAAGTCAGATACGAGTTCCTTTGTCTTGCTAGATTTTCTGTCTGTTACAGCATAATTGCCCCAGCAATAATCACGTTGCAGATCAGGGATGATAATCTTTGTATCACCTCCAAAAAGGTCTGCTAATGAGTATTCTTTGCCACTAATAAAACTTATAACCTTATTCATGTCTAATCTAAATTGTATAATTTCTTAAAAAGTTCGAGGAATTTATCTGCACTCTTCTCAATATCTTCTATTTCCCAGTTGCTGCTAGCAAATGAGGATATAGTATGGAGTAGATTTCTACTTTCAAAGCACCTCTCATTATTGAAAAACTTTTGTTTTTTCTCTTCAAAAGGCAGATTGCCAAATTCGGAATTATTTATACCATATAGCAGTACAAGATTTCCGATACAATGTTCGCTATATCTTGAATTGTTGCTGAATACGGCTTGTGAATCCTTCAACTCTGAAATTTGGTCTTTTTCTATCTCTTTACCATCTCCTCTAATATATAAAACCGTGTCATGTTCTTTATCATATTCAGTGTGAAAGAACTTCGATTTTGGATATATATGCTCAAGAGATTTATTTTCCCATATTGAAAAATCAAATTTCACACCATTCTGTGCATTAAGTCTGTTATACTCAGTAACGTTAAGCCATAATAATTGCTTAAAGGCTTCGTCATTTGCGACATTATAGACATGAGAATTTGACAGTTTCTCTAATGTTATCTTTGCTTTTTCTACACGCTTTTCTGAATTAGGAGTTTGCATTTCTGTATTTATAGCATCGATAGTATATTCTTCTACAATTTCTTTATGAGTACATCCAACTAAACGCCACTTGGCGTAATCATTCATTGCTTCATAATCACGTTTGTGTTCCAGAAAGTATATAATTATATTATATTTATCTTCTGCCTCACCATTTGAGCCAATAAGAGATAGTTTCAGATAATTATATGATGTAGGTGCATTAAAGACATCCTCGAATTCTTTTTGTAAATCGCGAAGTTCCTTAAATACTTCTTTTGCACTTGTTTTATTACCGTCAGGAATAAGCTGATTAAATGATTTGTAGGAAAATTCATTTTTTGAACCTGATTTCTTCTTGAAATAATATTCAAGGAGCAATCCCATTGGCTTATTGACATTAAAGAACTCCTTGACATCTTTTCTATTCCACCAATAAAGCCATTTGTCCCATTCTCTAGCATATTTTGAGCGTAGTGCGTTGTTTTCCCATTCAACAGATATGATTTCTTGAAGAACTGCATATGTGTCTTCTACACTTCTCATTTTTGGGAGGCCTTTAATCTCTTCAGGAAGTGAAACGATATGGAGCATCTCTGCTTTAATGAGTTCTTCATCATGCATAATAGCTTTTTGTCCGTTCATCATTGTAAATGTACGGACAGCTTTAGTGCGATCTATGACGATATAAAGTAGACTTATTTTATTCAAAAGATAATTCAAGAAATCAGTCCTGTCAGTAATCTCTGCAATGAGTTTGTTTATCTGGCTGATTGCCTGCTTAAAATAGTAGATGTCTTGAATTTTGTTATCAGAATCAAATGAGTTGTAGTCAAATTCTGGTTCTTTCAGTTTCTCCAGGAACTCTTTTGATTGCTTTCGAATACTATAGTTCAAAGAAATATCTTTATGTATTATATTTTTAGGGTCAAGACACCACAATAAGAGATATAATGTTGTAGTTCTCTGTTGTCCATCTATTAGGGTTACCTCATTACCCTCTTCAACAACAGTCATTCCTTGAAGAAAAAACTGCTGGTTAGGATTATTATGATAGGACTTAATAAGGCTAGAAACCAAATACTCAACCGAAGTCTCGCCTTTGGATTCTTTAACAGACCACTTATACCCCCTTTGGTAACTCGGTATGATGAATATTTTACTACCATTATCTGGGTAAAAATACTCCTTAAGAGTTTTGAAATTTGTTGCCATATGTTTGAATCTTGTTTAAAATTCCACATACCCCTGATATATAGGGGAAATAATAACAGCTTCTTAGTAAATAATTATGCCCCTTGTAGTCATTTTTTAACAAAGGAACAGCAAATTAATGAGTAACTGTTATGGATGCAAAGTTAAGCAATTTTTTGAGTAATCCAGTATTTTTAGTGTTAAAAGTTCATTGTGAGCCATTTAAATAGCACTTTTATTAGATTTACTGTACTGGGAGCTTTTTCTTTTAGTTCATAGTAGAAAACTTCCTTTCAATATAAAAAACTTAAAACCACATTTCTGTTTACCTTCAGGAATGTGGCTTTGAGTCTTCTTGTATTTTACTATTTGAGCAGCAGTACAGATGCGGCGTTGGATATTTCCGTGGCTATTCTGTTTACTGTATCGTACATCAGCTTGTTGAGCTTGTCATCATGACTGGTCTTTTTCTCAGAGTGAAGGGTTGGAGCTTTTGAAGAGGCGCAGGGCTTTCTTCAGATCCCAGCCGGACATGTCTGTTTCATCAGGGAACATCTGCTCGATGGTATCCTTTTGCTCTTCGATATGGAAGTACCACTCTGGTTCATGGACATAGATGAAGCGTACATCCCAATCGCTGTCAGGAGATGAGAAGTCCCATGCCCTGCTGCCGGATTCTACGGCATACAGTATTTTGATGTGGTGTTGCTCCTCGATTTCCCGAAGGTGTTTGCTGATTCTTTCCTGGATAGCGTACTGCTCTGGTTGATTATTGTTCTGTTCTTTCATTTCTTTCTTCTTTTTAATTGTTGTCTTCAATTGTCGCCTTCTTCGAAATGGAAAGGCTCTTCATAGATGTCTGCCATTTCCTTTGTCTTGTCTTTCATATAGCTCACGGCACATCGGGGAGAGATGACTCTTACTCCTGGGCCATAGCTCATGAGGACGGAGTAGAGCTCGAAGTTGATGACCACGGAGATCTTGAAGATGCAGCTGCCGTCCTTGTTTTCTCGGATGAGCTGCTGGCTGTGATGAAGGGGTTTGGTCTGGATATACTTACTCTGTTCTCTGGAAGCCCAGAACTTGATGGTGCGAGGCTTGTTGTCGATATTCTTGCTCACTCCTATGACATCGTCAAAGAACTTCTCGCTATCGAACTTGGGATTCTCACGGAATGGCTCTTCGATTGGTTCAATGGATACCATTCTGTCAAGAGCCAAGTTATATAGGACCAGGTCTTTCTTCACTGAGCCGAAAAGGAACCATCTGTTTCTGTATTCCTT
The DNA here is from genome assembly GCF_052116205.1 of Prevotella sp. Sow4_E9_plate. Lineage (NCBI taxonomy): Bacteria > Pseudomonadati > Bacteroidota > Bacteroidia > Bacteroidales > Prevotellaceae > Prevotella > Prevotella sp. Sow4_E9_plate. The sequence continues at coordinate 41,983 of NZ_JBQKLN010000011.1, forward strand.
CAGCAGATAAGGGTAGAGGATGTATTCGTTTGCCTCCTTTGCGTTGAATGACTGATACATGATTCTCAGAGTCTGCTTGTTGGCTATGTAATTGTAGAGAGGGTTCAGGAGTTCCAAGCCTTTAAGGTTTGGCACCGAGTCAAAGTGGATGATGGGCTTTCTGTTGCTTTTGCTGATAGACAGCTTGTCTTGCAGTCTTCCCACCACGTCTGCCATTTCCGAGAAGTGGTCAAAGTCCTCCAGTTGCTTGAGCATTTCTACGGCTTCTTTCATGATCTCATAGTCGTTTTCAGACAGAGGCATGTCGAAGATGGAATAGTTGGGGTCTGCATAGCGGTAGTATTTGCCGTCATACACCTCTATAGGGGCATTGTAGCCCAGCTTGTCACTACGCATAATCTGCAGGTCTGCCTGCACGGTTCTCAAAGACACGCCTTTTGAGATGCCTTCCATGTCATAGAGAGCATCGCTGCAAGCATCCACCAGGTTGTCGATGGTCCATCGGCGATACTTGTTTCTCAGGCAATTATCTATCGTCTTGTACCTTATCAGGGCATTCTTGTTTGCTGGCATAAGCTATTCTTTTTAAATTCTATTGCAAAGATAGCAAATAACTCCGCAATCTATTTGCGGAGTAGCCAAATTTTAACTTTTTCCTGCACAAAAAGATACAAAAGGAGGATTCCGGAAGCAAGAATCCTCCTTGATTTGTCGATTGAATGGATGCATTCACGAAAGAACAGGTTCGTAAGCGCTATATTTTTACCTGTTGTCGTTCTCATTGTCGGTAAGGCCATTCTTGATGGAATGTAAACTCCTAATATTTTGTAGATACCTTATCTTCCGTTGTCATGGTCATGAATCCATGCCTTCTGCTCATAGCTGAGTCTATCCCAGCTGGTACGAGGCTTTTTCTTGTCGGTGTGGGTAATGGCTTTGCCAAAACCTTTCAACAGCCATGCAAAGAACATAAACAAAAATATACTTCCCATAATTTTAAAATAGTTAGCCAGCACCTTGGAACCATTACTCGGTTTCTCTGAATCACGATGCAAAGGTAGGAAGTTTCTGTGCAGAGTATCTGTATAGAAAAATATTTTTGCAATTTTTGATGTTTTCATGGAAAAAAACGCTCTTTTGGTCTATTTTGATGAGTAGAGTTATATTTTTCCGGTTGGATATTGTCTTTTCAATGGATTTTGTTATATTTGCAATTGCAATTAAATTTTTGCTTTATGGAAAAGTTGAAGTCTTTTATCGATGTAAACAAACGAATTGTTCTGAACTTGATAGAGTTGGATGAACAGAATGCATCACAGGGGGTTAATCTGGATGATGCGGTTATTGCTGTGTGGAAAGCTTTGGTGTATCTCGATTATAAGAAGCTGAATACTAAAGATTCCAAGTGGCGTTATGTTGCTTTTATGAAGTAGATAGCTTATGACTAATAACAACATAAGATTTATGGGGGATGCATTCTGTTCCTGCATCCCCCATATGATTAAAATTTTATGGAAAGTTCTGTGTTAATCAAGCTGTAGTTATGCTTGCTAAGTGTACGGTTATTGACTAAGGCATACTCTGCAGAGAATTTCAGATTTTTGGTGAAATAGTAATCGGCGCCTGCTTCGTAGAAGGTTTGGGCTGAATTCCATTCACCATTATTTCTGTAGAGGTCATATCGAGCCTTTAGACTCACTTTGTTCTTTAGCACAGGCACAATACCTAAGGCATAGAAACCGTCTGCTTTGTTGCCATTGTCTGACAAATTGCAGTCCGAAGCACTGTCATCGTTCGTGTTGGTCATTGTTTTTGCAAAGGCTTTTCCTGTAGAGTGGATGTATTCTGAGCGGAATGTCCATCCATTAGAATCATATTCTCCACTGATGGCATATCTGTACTGAGGGAGACTTCTCACTCCCTTTTTCTGCTCGCCTGAAGTTTCGTCCGTCCAGGTGCCTTTTCGGGCGTAGCTACCTTCCCAGCCGGAAACACCAATACGCATACCCTCAATTGGCATCACCCAGAAACTGGCTACCACATTCTTTCTCTGATCTACGTCTTTGAGATTGATGCCCTGGCCGTTTACGACACTTACACCATAATGAAGAAGGTTTCTGCCGTTTTCATTCTCCAGGAAGTCTCCTTCTGCCATGATACCGATATCTCTACCGTTGCTTGAATGCATGCCTGAACGATCACTGTAGCCTGTGAATTTCAGAACTGCCTGCCCATTATCCATGAAGCCTACATCTACAGGGTGGATTGGACTCTCAAATGTAAAGGGTACCTGGAATTCACCTACTCTTACATTGAAAGCCTTGTATTTTTGCCATTCAATGAACAAATCTACCACGCGTGGTGAACTGGCGAGGGTAGAAGTGTTGCCTGTTATCTGGAGTTGTGTTTTCCAGTAAAAATCTCCTGCGACCTTGCCATCCAATGCCAGTCTTGCCATTCTGAGATTGAAGGTATTAGCTTCATTATCTTTGGGGTTTGTCCATTGGTATTGAGCAATGGCAAAGCCTGATATCCTTATGTTGTCTGCCCAGGTTGACTTTTGGGCGAACAATGAGAGTGAAGACATGGCCAGTAGGGCACTTATATATAGCTTTCTCATGTTTCCTGCCTGTTTGAATTTACTTGTACTCTTTTTCTACTTCATCCAAGGAAATACATTTGATGCCCATATTTTTCATGTCAAATACGTTGGCTGCAGCAACTTCTGGAGTCTTTGCCGAACAGGCATCTGTACAAACGACAGTTTCATAGTCATAGCTCATGGCGTCATTGGCTGTACCTCTGACACAGTTTGGATACTGTGTACCGGCCAAGACAACTGTCCTGACACCCATGCGTCTTAACATGAGATCAAGATTTGTGTTGAAGAAGGCTGAGTTTCTGAACTTGGGTGACATGATGTCTTCTTTCTCCGGCTTGAGACCATCTACGAGTGCTCCACCCCAGGTTCCTGGTACGCAATAACCCGTTTTTCCTTCAACAAAGAGGGGGATACGTGGTGCATCGACATCAACACCAGATGATCTGTGGTCGCGGGTTACCCAGACTACTTTCCAGTTCTTGCTTCTGCCATATGCGATGAGCTTATTGATTGCCGGTATCGTAGCCTTTGCGCCAGCTACACACAACTTTCCCTTAGGATCGACGAAGTCATTCTGCATGTCGATAACCAGGATAGCTACATCGTGCTTCTCTACTTTGGCTGTTGGGTACTCGTTCTGTGCGTTGGTTGAAAGAACTGCCATTGCCATCATTACCATAAAAACAATCTTCTTCATAATCTTACCTTTTTAATTAATACTCTTTGTTAACTTTTCGAGTGCAAAGGTACGCAGAATGTTTGGAAGAAGAAAATAATACCAGCAAAATGTTACTGATAACCTACATGCGCTTTCTATATGTTTTAATAAATTTGGATATGTGTAACAATGTGTAAGTGTAATGATTGTTTTCCTTACGATTTGAATAAATGTATAGAGAGGTGCTATATATGAGTACTATTTGACTCTATATAGTACCTCTTATATAATAGGAACATCCAGAATAATGAATGATTACTTCTTGTAGACTACTTTCAATTCTTCAATTTTCTTTTGGGCATCCTGAAAATTGGTTGTTAATGACTCTGCATTCTTGACAAAGACGGTACTGCTAGAGTATCTTTCTAGTTTCATATACCAGTTGGCCTTGCCGTTGGATACATAGTAGCCGATTTCATTACCTTTTGTTTGGTCGATTTACAGATGTACACGACATAGAAATGGATATTCTCTCATATATTTCCATTGGAATAGAAATAATAAGCGATGATTAATCATTTTTCTGCAGTTTCTTTTGTTGGTTTGAAATTTAATGTGTACTTTTGCCATGTCGTATATTCATACGGCTATATGAATCATTAATTGTAAAAGCTATGCAGTATCCAACCCTATTAGAATATATGAAGGCTATTCAAGATGCCGGTGTCAATCTTGACAAGTTGACTCACCTTTCTGTCGTATTAGATGGTCACGGAGAACCCTGTCACATCAGTGGTGATTCTTCCGTGGTATTCAAGATGCAGGACAAGACTACCGGGAAATGTTATGCTCTCAAGTGTTTTACGAAAGCTCAGAAAGAATGTGCTGATGCGTCTTCCAACAGTAGTTCTGTGAAGTATCTGGAGAAGGAACTCTTGGTTCAGAGTCAAGGTAAAGAGGAGAAATATCCGGTACTATTGATGGATTGGGTGGATGGTGATTCTCTGGGGGCTTGTCAGTTGAAAGTAGAGGATATGTCAACAGTAGCAACGAAAGCAGAGTTAAATGAGGCCATTACAGATGAATTTGGCGTAAAATACAGCAAAGATGGAAGAAAACTATTGAAAGTTCCACAAAAGCTTAAGGGTACTTATGCCATAAAAGAGGGGACAAATATTATTTGTGATTTGGCATTTTGTTGTTGCAAATCTTTGAAGAGTCTTATTCTTCCTGACAGTGTTATTTTCATTGGGAATGAGGCATTTAGTGATTGCGATTTGTTAAGCAGTCTCGTTATTCCTAATAGTGTTACTTCCATTGGGAATAGTGCATTTAGTGATTGCGTTTCTTTGAGTAGTCTCGTTATTTCTGATAGTGTAACTACCATTGGTGATGGTGCATTTTTTGGTTGCAGATCTTTGAGTAGTCTTGTTATTCCTAATAGTGTTACTAGTATTGGAGATAGGGCATTTTGGGCTTGCTCTTCTTTGAAGAGTCTTGTTCTTCCTGATAGCGTTACAAGTATTGGAGATGGTGCATTTAGTGGTTGCTCTTCTTTGCGTAGTCTTGTTATTCCTAATAGCGTTACAAGTATTGGGGATGGTGCATTTGATGGTTGCTCTTCTTTGTGTAGTCTTGTTATTCCTGACAGTGTTACAAGTATTGGGAAGAGTGCATTTTATGATTGTGAATCTTTGAGCAGTCTCGTCATTCCTGATAGTGTTACTAGTATAGGGGATAAAGCATTTAAGAATTGTACTTCTTTGAGCAGTCTTATCATTCCTGACAGCGTTACTTGCATTGGGGATAGTGTATTTTCTGGTTGCTGTTCTTTGGAGAGTCTTGTTATTCCTTGTAGTGTAGTGAACTTGAAAGGTAATCCCTTTTGCAAGTGGTATGGTGAACTGAAAAGCTTGCCACCTTACTTTATTTATGATAATAAAATATTGTTTGATAAGGACAAAAGCACAATTATCTCGTTCAGAGACAAAGATACTACATCATATGTCATTCCTGATGGAGTTACTAGCATTGGGGATGGTGCATTTTGTGATTGCTATTCTTTGAGTAGTCTTGTTATTCCCGATAGTGTGACTCGTATAGGGGATAGTGCATTTGATGGTTGCACTTCTTTGCGTAGTCTTGTTATTCCTAACGGTGTTACTATCATTGGGGATAGTGCATTTGAGGATTGCGAATCTTTGACGAGTCTTGTTATTTCTGATAGTGTAACTAGCATTGGGGATGGGGCATTTAGTGGTCACTCTTCTTTGAGTACTCTTGTTATTCCTGATAGTGTTACTCGTATTGGCAATAGTGCATTTTGGTGTAACGATTCTTTGCGTAGCCTTGTTATTCCTGATAGCGTTACAAGTATTGGAGATGATGCATTTTGTTATTGCTCTTCTTTGTGTAGTCTTGTCCTTTCTCATAGTGTTACTAGCATAGGGGATAGGGCATTTAGTGAGTGCTATTCTTTGAAAAACCTCGAAATTCCTGATAGTGTAACTAGTATTGGGCTTGGTGCATTTTGGGATTGCTCTTCTTTGCGTAGTCTTGTCATTCCTGATGGAGTTACTAGCATTGGGAATTTTGCATTTAGTGGTTGCTCTTCTTTGCGTAGTCTTGTTATTCCTAATAGTGTTACTTCCATTGGGAATAGTGCATTTAGTGGTTGCTCATCTTTGCGTAGTCTTGTTATTCCTGATAGTGTAACTAGCATTGGTGATGGTGCATTTGATGGTTGCTCTTCTTTGCGTAGTCTTGTCATTCCTGATGGAGTTACTAGCATTGGGGATATGGCCTTTTATGGTTGCTCTTCTTTGAGTAGCCTTGTTCTTCCTGATAGTGTTACCAGTATTGGGGATAGTGCATTTAGTGGTTGCTCTTCATTGCGTAGTCTTGTTCTTCCTGATAGTGTTACTAGCATTGGGGATAGGGCATTTAGTGGTTGTTCTTCTTTGAAAAGTCTTGTCATTCCTGATGGTGTAACTAGCATTGATGATAGGGCATTTGATGGTTGGAACGGTGAACTGAAAAGTTTGTCACCGTATTTTATTTATGACAATCATGTATTATTTAATAATGAAAAAAGTAGAATTATCTCGTTTAGAGACAAAAATGCTACGTCATATGTCATTCCTGATGGAGTTACTAGCATTGGGAATTTTGCATTTAGCGATTGCTCTTCTTTGCGTAGTCTTGTTATTCCTGATAGTGTTACTAGCATTGGGAATGAAGCATTTAGTGATTGCTCTTCTTTGAGTAGCCTTGTTCTTCCTGATAGTGTTACCAGTATTGGGGATAGTGCATTTAGTGGTTGCTCTTCATTGGGTAGTCTCGTTATTCCTAATAGTGTAACTAGTATTGGGGATAGTGCATTTAGTGGTTGCTCTTCTTTGGGTAGTCTTGTTATTCCTGATAGTGTAACAAGTATTGGAGATAATGCATTTAGTGGTTGCTCTTCTTTGAGTAGCGTTGTTATTCCTGATAGTGTAACTAGTATTGGGCTTGGTGCATTTTGTTATTGCTCTTCTTTGAGTAGCGTTGTTATTCCTGATAGTGTAACTAGTATTGGGCTTGGTGCATTTTGTTATTGCTCTTCTTTGCGTAGTCTTGTTATTCCTGATAGCGTTACTAGCATTGAATATGGTGCATTTTGTTATTGCTCTTCTTTGCTTAGTCTTGTTATTCCTGATAGTGTAATAAGTATTGAGAATAGTGCATTTAGTGGTTGCTCTTCTTTGCGTAGTCTTGTTATTCCTGATAGTATAACTAACATTGGGGATAGTGTATTTTGGGGTAGCAATTTGCCAAATGATCTTAAAGAGGAATTAATTTCTCGTTTTGGAGATAAAATATTTGGGTAACCATGATGGGCTCTGATGTGAAATTGGGCTACCTGATTCTGGGAATAGAGTAAGGTGGCCTTTTTCTGAAAGTTGTTTTCTTGAACTACCCACAAGCTAAAGACTTATGGCTCTCTATGAACGATTCAGAGCAATCAACATATGATTGCTCTGAACTATTCTTCTTTTGTTTTAATCGAGTTTTCTTATCTTAATGCCATTCAAGAAAGCTTTTCCTTGCAAAGACTTTAGATGTATATGGATGCTCGTGTCATTGTTTCTTGCAATATACCTACGCTTGAAGGATGGAAAAACTTGCTGAACTGTATGCTTATAAAAGGACGGCTGGGTATGTCAATCCTACCATCGGACTTGTTTTTTGTGCCTATTAAATTCGCATTTACTATACATAACAGGACGTCAAAGTGGATTCTGTTGCATTTTTAGTCTAAAATACCTTAATATTATGCAAAAAAAATGCCTTTTATGAAAAAATGTCGCAATAAAACATTATTTTTGTAGGGGAAATGCAATGAGAATATAAATTGCATAAAGGTTGTTTTAGAAGAGAAAGGGAACAATAATGAATAACGGACAACAAGACAAGGCTATGTTTGTATCGTTCTGCATAGAGCAATACGCAAAAGCTAAGAATATAACTACAGAAGATGTGGTAAGCTTGTTTGAGCAATATGGTATTTCAGAGCATTTCTGTGAGTTCTACGATGTGCTCCACACCCAAGGTGGTCAGTGGTTGGTCGAAGAAATTGATAAAATGATAAGCGAGAGAAGAAAATGAGCAAAGTATATCATGGAAGTGTTGAAGAAGTGAGAAATCCAGAGATACGCCAGTCGAACCGTTCTCTAGACTATGGCTCAGGCTTCTACACAACAACCTCTTACGAACAGGCAAAGAAATGGGTAGAGCGGAGAATGAAGGATAAAGGAGAATCTATCGGTTATGTGAATGTCTACGAATTGGATGACGAGGTAATGGAGGACATGAAATCGCTCTTCTTCGAGAATCCAACAGAAGAATGGGTGAATTTTGTGATGAAGAACCGTACCGAGAGGGACTTCACACATGACTATGACGTCGTGTATGGCCCTGTGGCTGACGATAGCGTTTATACTCAGTTTGCGCTTTATGAAGCCGGTATCATCAGTATGCCTACTCTCATTCAAGAATTGAAAACATACAAATTGGTTGACCAGTATCTTTTCCATACGGAGAAGTCGCTGCAAACCATTAAATTTGTTGAATCGAAAATGATAAAGTTATGAATGCAAAAATAACGCAAGACAACTTGTATATGTTGTTGCCATTGAAGATTGGATGGCTTGCCCCTTGGCTCTCTGAAGACAAGGGCATAAGTCTTACGGATGCCATCCACCTCATATATCGCTCAAAACTCTACAAGAAGTTATCCACCGAAAGTACCCAATACTGGCACTTTGGACCGGTAGACTTATACAATGAGCTGAAGAAAGAATTTCAATAGTAGAAGTTATGCTAGCTGTCATGTCTGAAAAAACTTGAATACAAAAAAAAGAGGTACTATATATGAGCTTGATTTGACTCTATATAGTACCTCTTTTTTTTGTTCATTCAAAATAATGAATGCTTACTTCTTGTAAACTGCTTTCAGTTCCTCGATTTTCTTTTGGGCATCCTGAAAATTGGTTGTTAATGACTCAGCATTCTTGACAAAGACTGTGCTGCTGGAGTATCTTTCAAGTTTCATGTACCAGTTGGCCTTGCCGTTGGAAACATAGTAGCCGATTTCAAAACCGTCATTGGTGACAAAGCGGTTTTCCAGGTAATCAGGATTTGCTGAGCAGTCTGTATCAGCTTCTACTACCAATTTGGCTAATGCCTTGTTGATTTCAACCAAGTCCGAGTACTCTATCATGGCAATGTGAGCAACGCTTCTATTGGTCTCAGGGTCTTCTATTCTGTAAAAGTAAGAATTGAACTGTTCGCCCATGGCAGTTCTTATGCTTGTGGACAAACTACCTAGGAAGCTCTCAGGGATACTTGGCATTCTGACATCTACAAACTTAAAAATCCTTCCTGTCTTGGAGGTAATCTGCTCAAACTTGGTGAGTTTCTTGGCTGCGTCATTTTGAGCATTTGAAACTACTGGCATCATCAATGCCATCAACATAATCATTACAATCTTTTTCATATCTTTGAGTTTTGGGAAGAGCCACCTTATTATACATAGATGACTCTTCAAGTTAATTGAATCCTAATCCACTACAGCAGTGTCAGCTTCAGTAGTGTCTGCTGCTACTTCGTCAGAGAACAGGTCGTTCAGGTATCCGTAGGAGATATCTTTTGGATCATCCTCTTCGCATGCATCCTTATATATGGAGATATCAATGTCCTTTACGGCTTTGAGTTGTCCCCAATATATGGTAACCTTGTCCTTTTCCATGGTGACGATGGCTCGCTTTCCATTGTTGAGGGTAACAACGACTGCTCCATTGTTCTCTTTAGCCACCTTGCCCCAAGTCTTGATTTTCTGGGAAAGGGCATTGAAGAGTGTTCTGAGTTTACCATGCATTCTGCCGTAGTTGTAGATTAAGAGGCCGAACATGGTTGGCTTCACCTTATTCCATACATAGCCGGTTGGTATTTTGTCATCGTGATACCAATAGTAGTCCCCAAAGTAATAGTCTATGACTTTTTTGGTTCTGTAGGTCTGTCTGCTGAGGTTGCCGGAATATTGGATGCTGATCCAGCCATTGATACCTTCAGATTCACCGCACAGCATGACGTCGTTCTTGAAGTCATACCAATAGGGAGTACCGGCCTTATGCTTCTTGTCACCGATGGCCAGGTCTTGTTCTACTTCCATCTTGACTGCCTGCTGCGGAGTTGACTGAAAGTTGAAGCCATACAAGCCGTCCTGTGATATGTTGAATCCTGCTACCAGTTTGTCGATATCCACAAAATCACTTTCTGTGTAGTTTTCTCCTTCATAGGTGCCAATGTCAACGATGTCTGGCAGATTCTCCAGCTGTTTTGCGTTCTTGTCAATGATAGAGTAGATCTTGTCATTGGGTTTCACAAGTGCATGCTTGCCGTCGAACATGGAGAATAGGGTAGCCTTCACATAGGAATCTTCACCTATCTGGTTGTCCTGCTGGTCAATATACTTGTATTCATAGGTATCTCCATTCTTGACCAAAGCAATCAAAGTTCCGTCTTCATCATAGTAGAGGAATTCATACTTGGCTCTAATCAGGGTTTCTCCCTTTACATTCATGAGGCCCCATCCGTCACCATTATTATAGGTGAAGACATCTCCATGGATGGTGCCTATATTCTTCAGTTTGGAAGTTGGTTTGACGATGATCTCTCCTTTATCGTTCATGATACCCCATGTTTCCTTACCGTCCTTCTTTACGGAGACGGCCAGTTTCCCATCTGTAAACTGGTATTGGATATTTTCATACTTGCCAGCTGAAAAGTTGAAGAGTTCCTGGCCGTTGGGATTAATCACTGAGATTTTTACCTTGTCCTTCTGATCTTTCTTGACTTCCTTTCTGTACTTGGCGTTCACTCCAATGAACTTTCCATCACCATAGTCGTTGAGAGAATAGTATTCCGGCTTTACTACACAGTCACCGTTCTGGTTGATCACTCCCCAAAGAGAATCGGTTGTCATGAATACGGCATAGTCTCCTTCGAAAGCTCTTACACCATCTACCTGTTTTCCGTCAATTTTATCGAGGTTTTTGACCACTCTTCCTTCCGTGTCAATGATTGCTACCGGTTGATTCTTGGGTGCAACAAGGGCTCTGCCATTGCGAAAGCCTGATGTATGTGCATAGTCACCACCGATTTTCTTCGGTTTTTCCGTGGCATCATACATTTCCCATACTCCTTCTTTGGTTCTTACGAAGAATCTTCCATCTCTAACAACGGTTGGCTTGTTTTTGAACTCCTCCTTGAAGAGGACTTTACCATCAAGGGAAATCATGCCCCATTGTCCATCGGCGGTTTCCAGGAAAGGGATATACTCTACGTTGCCATTCTCTGTTTTTGAGCAAGAGAAAAACATCATGGTGAGCATTGCCACTACAAGAAATGATAAATTTCGTCTGTTCATATTGGTTTTATTTTGATCAGGTTTGAAAACTGTTAATATTCTGCTTCTGGGTCATATTCCGGATCATCTTCAAAGTGATCGTAGTCATCCTCCTGGAAGGTATCTTCATCAGGATAGCTGTCAGATGAAGAGTCGGATGGATCGAAGTCCTGGTTTTCACAGGTGCAGTCCCAATCTTCACATGTTCCTTCTTCGTAGGCGTCACGATAGCCGTCATGGTAGCCTTGGTCATAGCGTTGGCTTTGCGCTTTTAAATCGGGAGCTGTATGATGCTTTTGCTTCCCAAACAAGAAATCTAATAGTCCCATAATCTTATAGTTTTTGGTTTCACTGGTGCAAAGATAGTTTCTTTCAGTGCAGTCTATCTGCACTGAAAGAAAAAATTGTTAGACTATGAATCGATCAGAACTTTTGTAAAGGATAAAGGGTGAATATTTTTGGCTCACCCTTTATCTTATTATTCTCTAAATACTTAATGTATCAAATAGCCACCTTCAGTAGTTCCTACTATATAGAACTTATTTGGAGTGCCAATCTTAAAGCGCTTGAATTTGTCAGAGGTCTTCATGCCATAACACTCACTCTTTTCTTTCACGTCTTCTGTAGCAGACTTTTCAGAATAGTTGGTGATGGCTTTTACCCAAAACACATTATCTATGTGCTTTTCTGCAATATCATTTTTGGCGAATCCGTAGGCTATACGGTTATTGAAGGTATAAGGGGTATTATCCTTCGAATATGAGCCCAGAAGATACGTTTTAGAAGGGAAATCCTTTTCTTTATCGCAAGTACGTTGCCAAGATGGAGATACTGAATATGTTCCAAATACTTTGAAACTCTTGGCAGGAATACACTCGATTTCCTTCTCCTTTACGGTAACACTTTGCGTTGTTGACTTGATGAACTTAGTCAGGCTTGATGTTGATTTAGCGTTACCATTCCAGGAATAGGTGTCATTTCCCCAAAATCCGCTACCTGAAAGATAGGCATTTGCTGAACCATAGCCTACGCCTTTGGCTATACTGTTTACGGAAGCCGATGCTGTGGTAACCTGATTGTAGGTTGCAGTAGAATAGGTTCGTCCCTGATAATACTCATTGGCCAAGCCATTCAAGGTGAAGAACGTCTGCGTTAAGTTAACGAAGATGTCCTTGTCAGTCTTGTTTATAATGGCGAATTTCACAAAGCCGCCTTCCGACCATAAGTTATACAACACTTTGCAATCCTCATTCTCATACACTAAAGAGTTGTCCTGCATCTTCATGTTGCTATCATAATCAACATCGTATACTTGATAGAACGTACTCTTGCATGATACCATGCTCAAACCAAGAACAGCAACCAAGGCTGTCTTCATAATAAACTTTTTCATATGCGTAATGTTTTAAGTGATTATTTGCCAACAAAGTTATCAAAAATATCAATTGATTGAATCTCGTGGCACTATTTTTTATGGAATATTATACTTTGATTTTTGTACATCAAAAAAACTTCTTTATCTGAATTCTGATACACTGTGTCGGATAGTTCCGTTTGTTTTGATATTGGGAGCTGCATGATGCTTTTGCTTCCCTAACACGTAATCTAATAGTCTCATTGTATATTGTTTAAAATGTTGTATTCGAAAAAAATAATTATTTTAGGAATATTTCTCAAAATTTTGACAGTTTTTTGAAATATATTTAGTATTTTTGCATTTGTAATAAACAGCCGAAAAATGGACGGAACAATTAACAGAATCAAGGTGATGCTGATAGAAAAGCAAAGGTCAAACAAGTGATTGGCTGAAGCTCTCGGTGTTGTACATAAGGTAGTTTCATTGTGGTTTACAAATTCTGCTCAACCTTTAATGGAGACGTTCATGAGAATTGCCAACTTCTCGAAGTTGATATCAATGAACTCATTCGTTTTGAGGTGTTGTCAGATACAAAAACAAAAGATAGAGTTTTGTTTTTAGTAATACCCATGTTACGTTTCGGTTTTGGTTAAATTAAATATAGAAAAAGAAAAAATATAGATATGGCAAATTATGCTGCAGGTCAAAGAATAACGGTCAGAGGTGAAGACTTTCTCATCACAAATATCGAGCCTAATGTAAACGACAGCTATCTGTTGCATTGTATTGGCATTAGCGAGCTTGTGAAGAACCATAACTTCATTTTTGATACAAGCATCGACAAAGATATAGAGATTGTAAGTCCTATCAATACTCAACTGGTGCCCGATAAGGATCCAAGATGGCGTAAGACAAGGCTTCTTGTTGAGACCGCCATCCGTAACAACGCATTTTTCTCACAGAAAATTACCGTGGCGCAGGGTGGTGCGTTTGATATTGCAGAGTATCAGATGGAACCTACGTTAAAGGCACTCGAATTGCCACGCCCTCGTCTTCTGATTGCAGATGGCGTGGGTCTTGGTAAAACCATTGAGGTCGGTATCTTCCTTAGTGAGATGATTCGTCGTGGTAGAGGTAAGCGTATTCTGGTTTGTGCCTTAAAGAGTATCCTTGCTCAGTTCCAGGAAGAAATCTGGAACCGCTTTGCCATTCCCCTTGTTCGTCTTGATAGTGTAGGTGTAGCTAAGATTCAGAACGAAATTCCTCTGAATAAAAACCCTTTCGACTATTACGACAAGACCATCATCTCCATTGATACTCTGAAAAATAATGGTCGTTTCCGTGCATGGCTAGAGAAGACTCATTGGGATATTATTGTGATTGATGAGTGTCACAAGGTTGCAAACGATGCAAGTCTGCGTGGCGACCTAGCTCAGTTCCTTGCGCAGAAGTGTGATTCACTGATTCTCACCTCTGCAACACCTCATAATGGCAATGCCGAGTCATTTGCTAATCTCATGCGAATGCTTGATCCTATCTCTATTCCTCGTAGCGGAGAATATACACAGGAGGATATCAAGCCCTACTATGTACGCCGTTTCAAGAAGGACATTGAGGACGAGAGAATTCGTGGTCAATTCCAGAACCGAAAGGTTATAAGCATACCTGTTAATCTGCACCCTGAGGAAGAAAAGTTCCTGAAGGTGCAGCATACTCGTTTCCAATCTGTAAACAAGGCCGACAGTAGTGATCCTTTCTATGCTTTGTCGCTATTCAAGAGTTATCTGTCATCTCCATATGCAGCTAAAGCCTCTTTGGAAGAGCGTTGTAAGAAAGATGACAGTATTGAGATTGAGGAGCTTCTTGATTTGGTTAATACCAATATCACTTTTGGTATTGACAGCCGCTATGCTGCATTCAAAGAAAAATTAAAGGAAATCTGGAAGAAGAATCCTCAAGAGCGTATTGTTATTTTTACAGAGAGAATTGCTACGATGAAATTCCTCGAAGAAAATATCAAAAAGGAGTTCCGTCTCAGCGATGATCAGGTGAAGCGTTTTGATGGTTCACTCTCTGATACAGAGCAGGAAGATATGGTTAACGATTTTGCTAAGAAAGATAGCAAAATCCGTGTATTTATTTCTAGTGATTCTGGCTCTCAGGGTGTTAATCTCCACTACTTCTGTCATACGATGTTCAACTATGATATACCTTGGAGTCTTATCACCCTCGAACAACGCAATGGTCGTATAGACCGTTATGGTCAGAAGCAAACTCCTGTCATCTACTATCTCGTAGCTAAAGGACAGGAAGAAGATTTGCGTACCGATTTTCGCATTCTTGACAAGTTGCTGGAAAAAGAGCAGGAGGTACATGATGTTCTTGGTGATGCTATGAGTGTCATGGAGTTGTATAACAGTAAACAGGAGGAAGATGAGGTAGCAGAAGCTCTGCGTAAGGGCGATGAAGAGTTCTTACAGCCTGCACGTCGTCGTCAGCGCGGCGGTTTTAAACGTCCTGACGTGGTTGCTACCACTCCGGCCAAAGAGCATTTGTCAGAGAAGATCTTTGAGCATAAACTTTCGCTTTATAAGTCTGATGATGACTTCTATAAGGATCTCTTCAATGAATTGGAGGCTATCGATTCCATCCACCATGGTGATGTACGTTGGCAAGATGGTGGTGTTCCTTACGTTGAAGTAAAGAATAATGCAGAACTCTCCGATGTGTTGTTCGATATACCACGTGAAGCTATCCCTTCGGATAATATCTTCCGTCTGTGTGCAGATAAGCCTACACTGAACAAGTCTATTGCGGATTCTCGCAAGAGCAAAGATGGCGGCTGGAGCAAATTCCTGCCGCTGTATGACTTGCACCCTATTATTCAATATCTGCTTACCAAGTTTACAGCATCGGTGCCAAAGAATCAGGCATTTGTTGTTAAGGGAGAGCAGATTCCAGAAGGAATGAGTTACTACTTGTTCTATGGTAGCCATGCGAATGGACTTGGACAGAACCTTATCAGTAAGTTCTTTGTTGTACCTGTTGACAAGGAAGGGGCTTTAAGGGACAAACCTGTTTCACTGTTTGATTTCCTTAAGGAATATCATCTGACAGATGGATTCCTGCAAGGTGTACAGGAAAAGGATATTGAACTCCTTCAAAAAAATCTAAAGAGCGCTATTGACTTTGGTTCTGAGCTCTATATGAAGGAAAAACAGTTCGAGGTTGCCTTGAAGAAGGAGAAGGAATTGGATGCCTACAAAAAGAAGCTCAATCTTTGGGCTACCAATGCCGAAGAGACCCTTTTCCAGGTAGATTCAGATGACATCAAGATTACACGTCGCAATCGCGACAAAGAGATGGAGGAAATTAAGAAAATCAGTGATCAGTCGAGCCAGTTCTATCAGGACATGTGTTCACTCGATAAGGCTGAACCTTATATGCGTCTCTTAGCTGTTTTCTATAATTTTTAACCCGATTAAATCAAGGTCATTATGGCTGACAATATAAAATATCGTTTTATCCAGAATGTGGGAGATTATTTCCCTTCTGGTTATTTCAGTGATGACTTCTTTGACAAAGTTCAGAAGTGCGCTGGTGTTTCAAATGACGAAGTTAAGGACATCTGTGGTCCTTATGTACGTCTGAAACAGGAATATAACGACTACAAGAATTTCATAATCAATGATCGTCCCCGTGAGGAAGATGCCATCAAGAAGACGCATGACTTCCACACTCGTTTGTTGTCGATTCTAGGTTACGACACCGCCCATCCATATCTGGAGCACTATATCGTTAACGATGAGTCCACTCCTGTTGAGATGATTCCTGTGCGCCATGTCATCCGTCAGGGGCAGCAGGTCAAGATGCTTGTAATGGAGATGCAGAATCTTATTACTGTTGACGACAATGAGCCGGCAGGTTTATTTGAGCAGCAATATGAAAGCGAAGAACGTAGCGGACAGCAGAAATATGCTGCCCGCCAGTGGCGTTATGTCTTTAACTTGGATACAGAGAAGTATAAGATTTCTCCAGCCATCATCAATAAGGCTATTACCCACATTTTCCTTCTTCCAGAGGAGCGTCGCCCACACTTTATCTTGATGTTGGCAGGCAATACTGTATTCCTCTTCGACGAGGATAAGTGGGCTAAGGGTAGCTATTTGCAGTTCTCTTTGGATGACCTCTTTGCTCAGGCAAGTATTGATGCCAAGCATCGTACGCTTTATGCGCTCTTCCACATGCTTGTGTCTAAGCATACCTTAGCTGCCGAGGGTGAAATGGTGCTGATGGATACCATCATAGAGGAAAGTTATAAGAATGCCTATGAGGTAACGAAGGATCTTAAGGAAGGTGTGATCTTTGCCGTAGAAACTCTCGCTAACGAAGCTCTCTACTGGTGGAAACAAAATAACAACATTCCTGTGAGCGACTATACTGATGATACTTTCGAGTCAGAGGTGAAGGACGACTGTCTCACCATCATTTATCGTCTGCTTTTCCTTTTTTATGCGGAGAGCCGAGATGAACTTGAAATCCTTCCAGTTGATGATGAGGTTTACAAGCTTGGATATTCTTTGGAGTCTTTGCGCGATCTTGAGATGGTGCGTCTTAATTCTGATGCTAGTCGTAATGGTTATTTCTTTGATGACAGCATACGTCATCTCTTCTCTCTACTTTCTGATGGTCACAACTTTAAGGAGAACAACATCAACAGTAAGAGTTTCCGAGTGCGTCCTATAGACTCACCACTTTTCAATGACAACAACCTCAAGCATCTAGCTAATGTTCGTATACGTAACATCAAGTGGCAGGAGATTATCAAGGCGCTTTCTCTCTCAAAGAAAAAAAACTACTGTGGACGTATCAGTTATGCCAATCTCGGTGTGAACCAGTTGGGTAGCGTTTACGAGTCATTGCTCGCCTTCCGTGGTTTCTATGCAGAGGAAGATTACATCGAGGTACATAAGGCAAATACACCTCAAGATGGAACCTTCCTTGTGCCATATAGTCGTATGGGTGATTTCGATATATCTGAGGTGCTCTGCGACCCAAAGACTGGCAATCCTGTTATTTTGCCAGAAGGAACTTTTGTATATCGTCTGAATGGACGTGACCGCCAGAAGTCTGCCAGTTACTATACTCCAGAGGTGTTGACACGTAGTACCGTGAAGTATACGCTCAAATCCATTCTTGACGAAGTGCGTGCCAACAAGCGTCAGGCTACGGAACTCCTTGAACTCAAGATTCTTGAGCCTGCTATGGGTGCAGCTGCTTTCCAGAATGAGGTCATCAATCAGCTGGCAGAGGCATATCTTGCTGAACAGCAGCGTCAACAGAGAGAGAAGGGATTGCGCAATTGGCGAATCTCTCCTGACCATTATCGTGATGAGTTACAGAAGGTAAAAGCTTATATTGCCACCCACAATGTTTATGGTGTCGATCTTAACCCAACTGCCATAGAGTTGGGTAAGCTCTCTTTGTGGCTTAATGTTATCCACAAGGACATGGAGACCCCATTCTTTGCCAACCGTTTGACTGTGGGTAATGCGGTCATCGGTGCATGGCTCAAGGTGTATAACAAACAGGATGTCTATTGCATCATTGAGCGTTTTGGTGCCAAGCCAAAGGTTAACAAGTGGTGGGAGAAGGCTCCTCACAAGGTTAAGTTCTTCAGTAACAGAGTTAACCGCTCTGTCAACGAGGTGTATCATTTTCTCTTGCCAGATGCTAACATGCTGGGCGTGCGCAGTATCAAAGAACAAAAGAAAGCTCATGCTAGCGAGGACAAGCGTATGGCTGCCATCCTTAAGGACTGGACAGCTCCTATTGTAGATGCAGATTTCAAGACACTTCAACGCATTTCTGGTAAGATTGATGTGCTTTTGAAGGAGTATTTCACCGATCAGATTTCTATTGATAAATATACCAACAACCGCAAGGAAATATGGGATGGTATAGACCACAGTGCCAGTGAATCACTTTTCAAGGTGGAGGAGCAGGCTGAATCTTATGCAAACAAGCAGCAGCTCTTTGACACCCGATATCGTCATGACAATGCCTATCGCAAACTCAAACTTGCGATGGACTATTGGTGTGCCCTTTGGTTTTGGGAGTATGACGATGCTGCCGATCTGCCTACTCGCCAGGAGTTTTGGGGAGATATCGAAGCATTGCTTGATGTGGACAACTCTCAGCTGGATACCAAGACTCGTCAGGCATTGGAACGTGCTGGCTCGGATGTAGTTTCTGAGGATATGCCAGAGTGTGGGAGAATGACCGAAGATGAATCTCAGATTGTAGTGAAAACTCAAAATGAGATTCTTGCTAAAAGCCATGCACAGACCTCTCTCTTTATAGACGAGGATCCTCCACGCTTGAAAATTGGCGGTCGCCTTGCAAAGCGTTATCATTTCTTCCATCCTATGTTGGAGTTCATAGAGGTATTCTGGCTTCGTGATGGTTTTGATATTATCTGTGGTAATCCGCCATGGCTGAAAATGGAAGTCGATATTCAAGGTATTATTTCTGAAAAATATCCAGAAGTAGCAATTCGTAACATAAAAGCAGCGGACATAAAATTGCAATATAAAGATGAGTATTTTAAGGAGTGTCCTTCTCTTGAATCTCTTTATAACAATGAAGAGATAGGCACAACTTGTACCATAGAATTTATGAATGCATATTGTTCATATCCTAAACTTGTAAACCAAAAAAATAATTTGTACAAGTGCGTTTTAACAAATGGTTTTGACCTATTAAATGCAGAAGGATTCATGGGTATGTTACACCCTGATGGAATATATGATGATCCTAATGCACAAGCACTTCGTTATGAAGTCTATCGAAGATTATGTTTTCATTTTCAATACCAAAATGAGTTAGTCCTTTTTGCAGAGGTAGATCATCATACTAAATATGGTTGCAATATATATCGCGGAAAGGCTACTCAAATATCATTTGACTCTATCCATAACCTATTCCATCCAAATACTATAGATGGGTGTTACGCTCATGATGGGCACGGTGTATGTGGGGGAATCAAAGATAATAACGGTAAATGGAGCACAGAATGTCATAAGCATAGAATTGTTCATTTTACAGAGAAAGAACTTCGTATCCTTGCTGCAACATTTGAAGGTGACGAGAATCTTTGGGAAACAACGAAACTTGTGAATGTTCACTCATCTGAAATTGTTAATGTACTCAGCAAATTTATAAGTGTAAGTACAAAAGCAGGAGACTTTGACTATATTATTGGGGATGGTCTACGTGAGAATACTGCAGTAGAAAAAGGAATAATGCAACGAAATACACGATATCCAAATATAAATCATTATGAAATGATTTATAGCGGACCACATTTCTTTGTAAGTAATCCTTTTTATAAGAATCCAAGGTCTATTTGCAGACTGAATTCTGATTATGATACAATTGCCTTAACATCAATGGAGACAGAATTCACTGCAAGGTCAAATTACGAGCCATTAATGCCTAAGCCACAATATATTGAAATGGTAAATGGTTTTGTCGTTGGTCACGAAAAGGATGGAAATCCCATTTATGATAGATGGATAGATTATTATAAATTGGCTTTTAGCGCAATGGTAGGTCCTTCTTCAGAAAGAACGTTAGCAGGTGCAATCTTACCACCCAAAACCTCTCATGTACATGCTGTAATCTCTATTGCATTTAAGGAGAAAGTGAATCTTGTTGAATTAACAGGCATGTGTTCTTCTCTTGCGTACGACTTTTACATGAAAGCCATTGGTTCGAGTAGTATTATTCCTTCACGTTTAGCATCCTTCCCACTGGGTATCGCTGAAGAATACAAGCCCGCCATCTTTGCTCGAACCCTCCTCCTCAACTGCCTTACCACTGTCTACACCGACCTCTGGCAAGAGATGTGGGACGGAGCCTACAAACAGGAGTCATGGAGCATAGACGACACACGTCTGAAGCCATTTGATCAGCTGCATGAGAACTGGGCATGGGACATTCCATTGCGCAATTACTTTGAGCGCCGTATGGCATTGGTTGAGATAGACGTAATAGCAGCCATGGCATTAGGCTTGACATTGGAAGACTTGGAAATGATCTACACCATTCAGTTCCCCGTTCTTCAGCAGAACGAGGCAGACACATGGTACGACCAAAAGGGCAACATCGTCTTCACATGCTCAAAGGGTTTGACAGGCGTTGGACTCGACCGCAAGCGCAATACTAAGACAGGTATGCTTGGATGGGAAGACATACGTGGAGAGCAGATAGACGAAAATACCTATGCTGGTACATCGCCTACCCATACCCACATCATTGATCCAGCCAAGAGTGAGCTTTACGGTGGTCAGCAAGTTACCTACTATGCTCCATACACCAAGTGTGACCGCATTGCTGACTATCGCCGTGCTTGGGCTCACTTTGAGAAAATATTCAATCAAAAATGATCATAAAACTCATATAAATATATGGAAATAAGAAAGAAATCAGACCTTTATAACGCTAGTGTTGAGGAAATTGAGACATTCTTCAAAAATGTTGTTTTTAAAGGACAGTATAGTGATTTTCCTCACGAACGTGAAGACAAGCGTTTTTGTGGAAAGATTGAACATATTACAATAAATGGTGAGACAAATGACCTTTGTCCTACCTGTATATTTGTGCCAGATAGATTCAGCCAATATGTAAAGACTGGGCTTTGCGAATTCAATGCTCTGCCTAATATTAAAGTCTTAAAAGATGAACGCCATCAATATAAACTCATGATTACAAGAGTGAAAAATGTGGTACAAAAGACAGTAAAACGTGATAGAAAAGCCGAATCAACATTCCGTTATAATCTCAAACTTAAGGATGATAAGTTTGTAGGACAATTCACGGAAAATAAGGATGGAAGTTTTACTATTCGTGATATCAGACGTAGCGATTTTTCGAAACTTATATTACAGAATGGTAAAGAGCAGGCACCTATTGTATACCATCCTCATCTGTTTAAGCCAAAAAATGGAGTATATTACGAATTCTCTTGGATTTTAAATGGCGAGAAGGAGAATTATGTCTATCTGTTTAAAGTTGATGAGACTGGGTCTTTTCAAGAAGTTACTCCAAGAAATCTTGTCAAAAGACTTCACGATGATATCATGAATTATCCAGCCGGTGCTGGTCAGAAGATTGTCAGAATGTTGGATACATTAAAAACTCAGTTGACAGCTAGTGGCAAGGAAATCTTTATATATGAATTGCTCCAAAATGCGAACGATTATCCGGTAACAATTAATGATGTAAAACAGAAGGTGGACGTAGAATTTCATCTTACGTTGTCTTCATTGGTATTCATGCATTCTGGTGCTGTTTTTAATGAAAGGAATATAGCAGCGATATGCAGTATTAATGATAAGGAGAAAGATACAAATAAAGATACCATTGGATATAAAGGTATTGGTTTTAAGACCGTCTTTCTTGACAATGAAAATGTCTATCTGCAAACGGGTGATTATTCTTTTAGATTTGATCGCCAGGCAACAAGAGATATAGTTGATACTCCTTGGCAGATTTTGCCTATATGGACCCATTATAAAGAATTAACTCCTGCAGAACGTGCTATTTTCACCCAGGCTAGCGATAAATTTAGAGTAAAGTTTGCACTTAGGCCTACTAAAATTGATATTTTAAGAAATAGTGAGCATAACTATGCAGACATGTTTCAGGAAATATTTAAGAATGAACGTGTTATTCTATTTATACCTAATCTATCAAGTGTAAAGGTATATCTGAATGGTACTCCTGTTCCTGATATAGTATGCTGTAGAGATAATGCATCTTGGAGAGTTGATGAATTTAAAGAAAGTATAGCTGAGGAGATTACTGAAGCCATTAATTCTGACATTGATGAGCAAGAAGATAATGGAGCTCTTAAAATTCCTACAAAGTATTATAATTTTAATAGCACTAAGGTTTCTTTTGCATGTGAAATTGATGGACGAAAACTAAAGGTAGTTAAGGATACATGTCTCTATTGCTATCTTCCAGCTAAAGATGCAACATGGGGATTGAAATTCCTTATGAATACAGATATGATTCCAAATGGTGCGCGTGATGATGTTGAGGTTGATTTCTCAAACTCAATCAATGTCAATGAGACCATTGCGAATATTGCTGGCTCTAAATTGTTTGAGTGGATTTTGAAATTAACAAAGAGCGGTGAATATGAATTGGATTCAATCTATAATTTGATTCCTAGTTTTGCGTCATTAAAAAGCGGAAAATTAAAATATAAGGATCTGATAGATTCTTTTGAAAATGGATTTGTTGATAGAGTGAAAACAGATGATCTTGTTCCTACTCAGGATGGTTATGTCTGTTTGTTAAATGTAATTGTTGACAAATCTGGGCTAACATCTAGCGGCATTATAAGCGATGAGGATTTTCTTAAATTTTCTGATAACGAGGAGAAAACTCTGCCAAATTTAGAGTTGCGTACTTCTAAATCTTTTGAATCTTTTGCGGTAGTCTATCTGCATAAGTTTGATGCTGAGGAAAATATCTTTGATATGGATAGCCTGCGAGATATGATTGGTAAGGATGATTTTCAAGAATGGCTTAAGATTCAAGAGAACAACAATAAGTTCCTCAATTTCTTGCTTGATAAGGGCTATCTCAAAGATTTTATGGGAGTAAAAATCTTCTTGGATTCCAAAGGGGAACTATTCTGTGCGTCCGATCTGTATTATGACATAGACAAATATTTGGTGGATCTGCAGTCTTTTACCAATCATATTTCATATATAGATCCTACTACAAGAGAGTTTTTCAAGGATAATGATGAATGGAATAAAGTTATAGAAGGTGAATTCAATGAATTCAGCTGCAATAGCTTTGTTGACAAAGTCTTATTGTCTAGCTTGAATATTGCAGAAACGAATGATAAGCTCAAAGATAAGGATACGTCCATACATTTTTATAAGTTTTTGGCTGAAAATGTTCAATTCTGCGAGAAATATAAAAGTTTGCCGTTCTTTGATGACCAAGAAGGTGTTGCGGATAATTTTACTGACTCTTTTGTGTTCTTCTCATCAGAGAAAGGACACACTGTATGTGGGCAACAGTGGATGTCTTCTATCAACGTTCATTTCCTGTCGAAAGATTACGAAGAAGTATCTAAAAAATTTTTCATCGATCATTTTGATGTTAGAAACTATTCCAATGTTATTGTTATAGAGGAAATTGTTCTTTCAGAGACATATCATCAGTATATAGAGGACGTTATCACTGAAATAGAAGACAGTAAAGCTTTTATTCTCTTCTGTTACGAAAACAAAGCATTGTTTAAAGATGGTGCCCTGAAAAATTATAGGCTTCATGTCTATGATGGCAATGGAGATTCTGACTGGGTTTTTACAGAATCAAATATATTCTTTCAGTCTTCAAGATATGATTTTTATTCATCTAAATTATGGATAAATAGCGACTGGATGTATGAATTGGATGAAGATTATTTTGCTATTTCTGACAGCAAAGGAGATTTGAAAGATTTTTTCAAGTCAAAGTTCTATGTCTCAGATTTAGCAGAAGAGAATTTCTATGTCCATGTTGTAAGGACTAATTTGTCAGATATATTCAGACTTACAAGCGGTTCTTCTGATCGGGACGGAAGTAAGAATATAGACTTTATCCATTATCTTGATGACAATTTCAAGATGATCTTTGAAGAGAAACATGATAAAGATAAGTTTAAGGACTTTAAACCAGTATCTAACGTCCTTACTAATCTAACTATTGACAGCAATGTTTATGTCTATGATGAAGAACTTGCTGAGATAATTTCTTATGATTGGTTCCCTGATAACCTTGTTTATCTGTGTCATAAAGATGCAGGTAATTCTCGTGCTCTTGTCGCAATGGGATGTTCTGAATATAATTTTGGTAATTTCTTCGATGATATGATATCTGAGGAGATTTCTTCAATCAATGACACCATCATAACAAGGGAACAGAGCGTTGCTTTTCATTCGTTTGTCATAAACCATCTTAGCTCGTTGACTCCTGATCAACAAAAAAAGATGGTCGATGCACAGGTATTTCTCTATGGTCATGACACGCCAGCTTCTATTTCAAAAGGACATCAGATATTGAGTGCAAAAGCAAGGGAGCTATTTGATAAGGGTTTTGTAGATATCTCTGATCTTGACATTATTGACCCTATCTATCAGACTGAGAAGAATTTAGAATACTGGGAAACAAGGCTTGAAAATAGTAAGTTCAACATAACTCATTTCTTTAGTTGGTTGAAAGAGAATGCGTCGACATTCAGTGAGACACTTCAGGATACAGAGAAAAATGTTATGTTCTGGAGATGGATTAAAGAGAATGCAACAGACAGCTCTTTGCAGGAGTTACCTGCTCTTCCTGTTCTTCTTAAGGATGAGAGTATTGATGATAGTGATGATGCAGTTTACTTTTCTGATGAGTATATGGGAGACTTAGCTATTGAGTCAACCGTAAAACGCTTTGACTCGGATGCTCCATTCATTAGCCCTAAGTATATCTCAGAGGGCGATTCTATCGAAGACTGGAGAAATTTCTGGATTAAGGTGGGGGTCAAGTATGAAATCGTTGATATTCTCATTGAAACCATTCGTAAAGGACTTGAAAATGTTGAAGATGAGTCTCTTCCTAGATTGCTGGCTGATAATCGTGATGTTTTGGAAAAGCATTACGAGAATGGGTTGGTACCCGAATTGTGCGCACTCAAAGTGAAGGCACATGATGGTAAATATTATGCTCTTAATGAGGCAATTTATATTGACTGTGAGAAAGAAGAACCTTTCCCTTATATTGAATTACCGAATCAAATAAAATTCGATTCTTCTGAAGAGCGTCGTCTGATTAAGGATATTATTGAATATGTCGATGGTGACTGTGTGAAGACGTTAAGCGAATGGCAACAACGAAAGTTGGATTGTTATTTAAATATGCAGCAGGATAGTCTTGAAAGCGTTCGTGTGTTTCACTTCGACTTTATAAATGAACTTTCCTACATTAGAAATGCGGGTAAAGATTCCTTAAAAGAGTTAGACCATATTGAAGAAATTCTGCTTTTAAACAAGGATGGTGAATTCTGTACAGCATCAGAACTCACTATGGGTTCTGTGTACAAACCATTCTTTGATTTTGAAGCGTGTGGAATAGACTCTCTTGAATATGTAAGTGATACTTACAGTGAAAAGTGTTCGGAATATGTCGGACGCATTTTCAGAGATCTTAAGATGCATTGTGATTTCCAAGAAGATGATATAAACTTTTTGGAAGAGCGTACTTGTGCTATTTACTTCTGGAGTAGCTACCTTTTAAAGAAAGATTCTATTCCTCATATAAGACAATTTATTTTAGATAGAAAATTTGATGATGTGGCATGTATTCCAACAAAGGATTACATGAAATGTTGTTGTGACCTATATTATGGGGTAGAAGTATCTAAGTATGTCAAGAGCATAGAAGATTGGGAGAACAAAGTTCCTCTTAGCAGTTTGCCTGATATAAAGTTGTCTGATGATACGACTTTATTTAGCAAGTTGTCATTTAAGAAATCTCTTGACTTCTTGGATGCTTTATATGCCCTTATAAGTATTAAAGGTCAAGACAGTAGAACCCAATTGCTCAACTGGATGATAGATGATTACGATGAATCCTTTGATGCAAAGATTCAGGAATATCGTGATGATGAGCATGCATTATGGTATAACAATAAGAATGAACTTATGCAAATAAAGGAATTATATGCTCTTGACTATTCGAACAAGGCTCTTGAACAATATTTTGGGACCAATGTTAGAATTATCAATAAGGCATATTTCCCTGCTGGTGAATCTTTTAAGAAAGCGTGTAACATTCTTGGAATCAGAACAATTACACAAGATGATCTCAAGATGGAACCTGTTAATGATACTCTCTATACTTCTCGTGATACCGATCTTAAATTATATGCTCTTGTTATTGCAGGAATAACTGATTCAGAGAATTGGAAGAATATTTATGAGGGTTATTGTGAGCGTTTGGATTCATTAGTTCTTCACCGTTGCAAATCAATTTTGA
Source organism: Prevotella sp. Sow4_E9_plate (assembly GCF_052116205.1). NCBI lineage: Bacteria > Pseudomonadati > Bacteroidota > Bacteroidia > Bacteroidales > Prevotellaceae > Prevotella > Prevotella sp. Sow4_E9_plate. Next base: position 68,642 of record NZ_JBQKLN010000011.1, read on the forward strand.
TTACTTATTCTGAGGACAAAGATATCAATCAGTCGCTGAGAAAATTCTATCATAATGATGGTGAAAATGATTTCTATTTCGTTGATTCTTTGGATGGAAAGCGAGTATTTGAGTCTTTTGTGAAAGAGTATATAAAATATCTGGGAATCAATACAGAAATAGACAAAGATGTTATAGAAGATATCATGGACAGCAGTGTAAATGCTCTTTCAATTATAAAAGAGCAGAATTCTCTTATGCTTGATGAGGAATTCAAAAACGAACTGGACAAATTGATACCAGGTATTAAGCGAGAATTGACGGGTAATGAAGCTGAGGACGATGAAGATTGTGTAAGTGATTACCGTCCATCATTCACAACACAGGAAACAACCTCGACAGATGATGATACTGATGTATCGCCAGATGATGAGGAAGATTCAACTAATGAAAATGAACATGGTTGTATTGATTCTGACGAGGGGGAGCATGCCGTAACACCTTCAGTACACGTGTCTACTCATTCGAAAGGAAGTATATTTGAGTCAGTAAATGCCGTTCAAAGAGATTCTTCTTCTGATATGTATTCTCCTCAGAATGTAGGATGGTCATCAGGTGTGAAATCTTCTCCAGGAGTCAGAAAGTCAGCATCTTTCACATCCAATACTGCATCTACAGCACCTTACGATTATTCTGATATGAGCGGATGGAATCGTGGTAGTAGTACGTATGTACCTCAAAAGCCAAGACCATTCTCTCCTGAGGATGTGCGCAATTTTGGCTCTCATGGTGTAACAAGAACATTGGAAGTTCTTGAGCCTACTAGAGCAGAAGTCAATGAGATTAATCATATATTGGGAGAAGATCTGTCTGCCGAACAAGTTGCCGACCAGAACTACCTTGCCCAACTTCGTCTTTACAATAATCTTGTGAAGAGGGGTTATACTCCTGTAGAAAGCAAGAGTGACTTTATACGAAATGCTCATTTGAAGAATGAGCATACGCTTTGCGGCGGTAAATATATTCATAAATGTAGTGCTGCTGGCGGTATAATGTATCTGTCTCCTGCTATTTGGAACAAGATAGCAGACGATAGATGTGTTGTATGCGTTTATCTCGGTGCAAAAGCCAACGAGTTTATGTACTTCAATTCTATTGGAGATATTCTTGAATGGATTGGTGAAGACGATATTATTATCAAACTTACGGGTGAGGAGAAAGCTGAGGTGGTTAGAGTGTTGTATTCAGGTGTCCTCAATGGGGTTAAGGGAACTGCCTACACGCTCATTAGAATCAATTCTAATGAAAAGTACAACTCTCTGTTTGCGCAGCTTCCATCAAGCGATAGTATTAATGAATCAGAGGAGAATGAAGATGACTATTAATAAGAAAATACAAAATTATCTGTATTTCTTTTCGGATCAGGTTCGTGAAGCTGAAATGGAACAAAAGTCCATTATCAAGGCTCCTATGAACCAATTGTTCCGGAAGGAAGAGCTTGTCGTAGGTTACGTGGACCATGTAAACGACAAGCTCGGACATGTCGTTCTTAAGTTTCCAAAGGATAAGGCACCTCGTCTGAAAGTGCAAAAATCCATTATGGTAATAAAGAAAGAAGCAAAAGCTGAACTCGGACAGAGTGTCATGTCATGGACATGTTCGTTTCTGGATTTCTGTAAAAATGCTAAATATCATTCAAATACATCAGATTTGCTGCCACTCTATTATACCAAAAAGGGTGATAGCAGCTATGACTATGTTGGATGTACAGGTCTGAGTACGTCTTTATATGATTTGTTCAAGAAAACTACGCAGTCAGGAAAGTCATTGTCAGTAATAGTCTTTGCTCCTTTCCCTCCTGTAGATTATTTTAATAACCTTGTAAATTTCTTGGAGGTTTTTCATGATATGCCAGAACAAATGATTGAGCCGAAGATGGACTATGATGACTGGCATCCTGAAGAATTACAGTACGATTCAAATAAAGAAACTGCAATTCCTGAGAGAATACTTCAGACCTTGGAAGAAGACCACTGTTGTATTCTTCAAGGACCTCCGGGAACAGGAAAGAGCTATACTATCGCTCATATTATTGCTAAATATTTGACTGACAATAAGACGGTTTGTGTTACAACGATGGCAAATAAAGGCCTCATGGAACTGGTGCAGCAACCTCCTCTCTTGCCTTTCTTGCGGGATGGAAAGATTTTCAAATCTAACCTTTCTGCTGATGAAAGGAGATTGATACCTTCGCTTAAACCCATAAAAAAGGGATTCGTAGTGCCCAATGGTGAACTGTTTTGTTCTACTAATTATGTCTTATCGCATGCATATAATAGTGATAGCATCAGTGAAGATGGGCTTCCTACCTATGATTTGATGATTATAGAGGAGGCTTCTCAGGCGTTTCTTGCTTCTATACTGGCATTTAAGAAACTTGGTCGCAAGTGTCTTATAGTTGGAGATCCTATGCAGCTGCCTCCAATAATTAGCAATCCTAGGAAAGCCTTATATAATGCATGGAATGCCAATACCCAGATAGAAGGACTCAAAGCTTATGCACTCGGCACAGATGTAAAATCGTACCGAATAACAACAACTTTCCGTCTGACAAAAGCAAGTGCAGAATTAACAGGTATATTCTATAGCAACAGATTCCAGTCTGTGCAGAAGCATCCTCTCGATTTTAGACGATGTAGTTCTTATCTGTTTCCTGAAGGTGGTGGGGTAATTTATCACTACACCCAGGACTATACTAATGGCATTGTTTCTGGGGCTGGTTTACATATAGTTAGCCAAGTTGTTGATGAGCTCACAAGGAACTATCCTAATCGTTCTTTGGCTATAATATCTCCTTTCAATGATACTGTCAAACAGCTACAAAAGACATTTTTAACAGAATCGTCTTTGGATGACTTTACCATCGAAACAATAGATAGAATTCAAGGAATGACAGTGGATTATGCAATTCTGTATATTCCAGGAAGAAATCCTGGATTTGCTCTGGATGAAAGAAGATTCAACGTTGCTACTAGCCGTTCAAGAAGTACAACATTGATTATTTCAGATATTCCACTAACAAATCTGCATTCTATTTCCCCAAGGGTTGCTGCTTTTATAAAAAAGTGTAAATCGTTAGATAATAAGAATGTTCATGTTTGTAATGATAACAGTGATGTCCTTGAGGCAATGAAACGAAACGCGGCAAAAGCCATATACCCTGGCCTTGAAAGCATAGTGGATCTACTTCTCGACAATGGCATTCCATTTAGTATGGATGGTGATGTTGATTTGTTGGATCACAATGATGTTGTCATAGCCAGTGCTGGCATGTTGCTGAGAGATTCTAAAATCGCAATAGATCCGGTTGATGAAGATTCTACAGTAAAGTTTATGGCAGCAGGGTATACAGTTGTTGATTCTGCTTCTTTTAATTTGTCAATGATAAAATAACGATAATATGCTACCACTCCAACAAGCACGTGAAGTACGTGATTCGATAATTGAGTACATCAAGGCAACCTTCAAATTCAAGGAGAAGGATGTCAGTGATGCTTTCTATCGCTTCATCGAGAGTAAAGACGATGGACTATTTGAAGGCCCATACATCTCGTTGAAGACTCCTTTTGTGTCTGCATCACAGGAAGAGAGTAAAAATATTCCTTTGGAGATTGTTCCTAACTTTCCTCCATATTTGCATCAGTTGCAGGCATTTCATCGGCTCTCTGTGCAGAATGGTAATGAGCCAAAGCCAACATTGCTTACTACAGGAACAGGTTCTGGTAAGACAGAATGTTTTCTTTACCCTATCCTTGACTATTGCTACAACTGTAACAAGTTCAGTCGACAAGTAGGTGTGAAGGTAATTATCATGTATCCTATGAATGCCTTGGCAAGTGATCAGGCGAAGCGTTTGGCAGAAACCATTTGGAACGATTCTCGGCTGAAGGGAAAAGTTACAGCCGGTCTTTTTGTTGGTGAAGGGTTAGATTCGAAAGATTACCCGCGTGATATGGGACCAGACCATATCATCGAGAATCGTGATGCTATCCTTGATACTGTTCCAGATATCTTACTGACCAACTTTAAAATGTTGGATTACGGACTGATGCGCCAGCGTTTCAGAAACCTATGGAAAGGCAACATTGACACGGACTTCAAAGCTCTGAAGTTTATCGTTCTTGATGAGTTGCATACATATGATGGTGCACAGGGTACTGATGTGGCAAATTTGATTCGGCGTTTGAAGTTGAAATTGAATTTGCCAAAGGGTGCATTGTGTCCAATAGGTACTTCTGCGACTATTGGCAATGGACCAGACAGTAAAAAACGTTTATGTGAATATGCCTCGGATGTTTTCGGAGAGGTGTTCAAGGAAGAGAATGTAATAGAGGAACATAGAATACCAGTTTCTGAATACGTTACAGATACAGTTACAATTCTTCCTGATATGAAGTTGATCAAGAGCTGTGAATTTGGTGATGAAGATACAGTAGATTCATACATGAAGCGTCTATGTAGGGTGTGGCTTAAGAATTCAAGTATCACACCCGTAGATGCTGGAACATACTTGCGTAGCATGGGTATTGTGAAGTCACTGCTTTCTATTTTGAGTACTGGTATTCTCTCATTTGAGGACGTTTTGAAGAGAATGATAGACCAGGATGTAAACTTCCGTCGGCTTTATCTTGACGGAGGTGAACGTGTGTGCTCTATTGTTATCGAGAATCTCCTGGCTCTGATTGCTTATTCAAAAAGACCTCTCAATAATTCTGGGAAGCTCATTCCTATGCTTTATCTGCAGGTACAGCTTTGGCAGCGAGAACTCAGCGGTATTCTTAGATATTTCCAAAAGGAGCCTGAATTTGTATGGAGACATAGTTTGAAGAAGGATGAAGATCGTATAGCCTTGCCTATGTACTTCTGTCGTGAATGCGGTGCAAGCGGCTGGCTTTCACGTCGTTTAGCTACTGATAATTTCTATTGCTCGGACGTTTCCACTATCAACAAGGCTTTCATGGATAGAGAAAAAGAAGTTGTACTTCTGAATATTGAATCCACGAGACATAAGGCTATAGATGAATATATCAATGATAATGCCATCAATGTAACACGCCATCTTTGTGTTAAGAATCTACATGAGGTGGGTGAAAGTGATGGTGATACGTTGAGAGTTCGTATATGTAGTAAGACAACATCGACACGTAATGGTAATCAGAGGTTTACGACAATCTGCCCAGAGTGTAATAGTGATGCAATTTGCGAGGTGGGAGGACGTACCTCAACATTATCAAGTGTTGCTATCAGCCAGGTATTGTCCAGTGACTTTGATCATGCAGAAGAGAAGGATAGAAAAATTCTTGTATTCACAAATAGTGTACAGGATGCGGCTCATCAGGCTGGTTTCTATGAAGCAAGGACCTTCCGTTTCTTATTCCGTCAGTCTATGCAGCAGTATATCAATAGTATTGATAAACCTGTCAATATTAAAGAACTACAGGAAGGCTTCAAGGAATTTTGGAAGGGAAAACTATCAGAAGGGGACTACTACAACCGCTTCTTGCCTGCAGACTTGGCTTCTCATATAGACCTTCGCCATAACTATCGCGAGGGTAATGGCTTCATGTCTTCCTTTAAGAAGGAATTTGATATACGCGTAGATTGGGAAATCGTAAGCGAATTTGGTTTGACATCACAGCTTGGTCGTACTCTTGAAAAGACTGGTTCTTCGGCTACCTTCTTCAAGAGTGAAGAGATTCATAAAGTTTATGACTTAATGAAAGACTTCCTGGTAAATAATCAGTTGGAGTATGTTGCAGAGGATGAAAAGTCATTCTGTCATTTCGTATATGGTATCCTTCAGCGCATGAGAAGACATGGTGCTGTTGATCACCCTTATCTGTATAAATACAGAAATGAGGCTCTGACCCTTTGGGCGCTGAACTGGAAGTTTGATGCTCGTCATTTCCTGAATAGAATGTTTGGTGGCGGTATTCGTTTTCCAAAGCTGATTGGTGTGGCATACCTTGATAAGAATAGCGAGATGCTTGATATGGCTGTGCTTAGACGTGAAAGACCTAATTGGTTTACCAACTATTTCTGGCGGCATTTTAACTGGCCTATTGAGCGTAACCTCACCTTATATAATGACTTCATCCGTGAGCTCTTCATCAAAATGGAAGAGGTGGGTCTTGTTAATAAGGCTCCGCAGGGTGGGGGGAACTATGCCATCAACCCTGATCATATATGGGTAAGTAAGAACGTCAGACACATTAAGTGTAGTAATTGTCAATCAACCCTATATGTTGCCAAGAATGATTATCTTGCTGAAGAAACTCTCTGTCTTGACTACAAGTGTCAGGGTACATATTCTGAGGAGATGCCCCCAGAACTTAACTACTATCAGCAGGTATATAACAGGGCTTTATCTCCTCGTGTGTATGCTAGAGAACATACTGGTTTGTTAGAAAGATCTGACAGAGAAAAACTTGAGAAGGACTTCAAGGAGCATCCACATTCTAATTCGGTCAATGTTCTTTCTGCAACATCAACCTTGGAAATGGGTATTGATATTGGTGACCTGAATGTCGTGGGCAATACTGGTATTCCGCCTAAACCTAGCAATTTCCTGCAGCGAGTTGGTCGTGCTGGTCGTAAGGAAGGTTCTGCCCTTGTGCTTAACTATGCCCATGCTGGAGAACCTCATGATATGTATTATTTTACCTATCCAAGTGACATGATGGAGGGTGAAATTAATACTCCTGGTTGTTTCCTTGAGGCAAAAGATATCCTGCGTAGACACTTCTTTGCCTATTGTATCGACTCATGGATTAGTGCAGATGCCAATAATAAGATGCCGTCTCATATCAGTGATTTGAAACTGACAGAAGATGCAATGTCATCTGATGGTTTTGTTGTCAATAGGATTATCGGTTTTATCAAGGAGAATAAAAATACATTGAAGACCAGATTCGCTGAGCAATATGACGAGAAGACACAGCCATCTCTCACTATTTTGGCTAAGACCTTGGATGATGAATCTTTCTATCAGAATATTCTGAAGGAGTTTCATGGCTTGTCAGATCAGTTATTCGGACTTCTAGAGGAACTGAACAGTTATAAGGAAGAGGAAGATAGATTGCAGCCAAATGATCCGGCGAAAGCCGCAATTAAGGATTTAATCAAGGCTTGTAAGGTTCAATATGGTAAAATTCTTGATGGAAGTCTTATAGAGTTCATGACTAACTGTGGACTCTTGCCTAACTATGCCTTCCCAGAGACAGGTGTCAAGTTGCAGGCAAGTGTCTATTCGACACAGGAAAAGGAAGATCATAAGAATAACGTTGCTGAGCCAAATGTGATAGAACTGGCACGTTCTGCCTCACAGGGTATAAAAGAATTGGCTCCTGGTAATAAGTTCTACACTCAGAAATTTCAGCTTGAAGTCAGTGGTATCCCCACATTTGATTGGAAGGATAACCTTGTGACAATGAAATACTGTTCTAAGTGTGATTGCGTAGCAGCAGAAGGAACTTCGGATTTTTCTCTTGCCGTTTGTCCTAAATGTGGTGATCCTTCATGGGGAGTAAACCAACATAAGTACTTGAAATTTACTAGTGCTCGCAGTGCTATGTTTAAAACAGATGCAGTTCTGGATGATTCCAACGATGAAAGAATTAAAGAACAATTTATCGTAAAGAAACACTTTATGTTCCGCCATAAAGGTGTTGTTTCGTCGTATGCAATGAAGAACCTCGGTTTTGGTATTGAGTACTGTAATAACATGAATCTGTATGAGGCTAACTATGGCATGCAGATGCAGACTGGAAGCAAAGTGGAAATTAATAATGAAGGAAGCATACCGGAAAATGGCTTCGTAACTTGCAGATACTGTGGCAAATCGACACCTTTGCTTTCAAAGTTAACTAAGGATCACAAGCCGGTTGAACAGCATTACCGCTTCTGTAACCACAAGAATGTGAATTTTGTGGATGATAGGGATGGAGAGGTGTTTGAACGTCTCTATTTATACCGTCATATGCAGACTGAGGCCATTAAGATTTTGCTTCCAGTTCAGATTATGGATGCTAAAGCTGCAGTTGAGATGTTCAAGGCTGGTATTGAACTTGGTATGAAGGAGTATTATCGTTCTTCTCCTGAACATATTCGCATTGATTCTTATACTGAGGTGAATCAGGCTACTGGTATGAAAGATTACTATCTGGTAATGTATGATATCATTCCGGGTGGTACTGGTTATCTTGCAAAGCTCTATAATACTGATGAGTTCTCTAATATGCTGATGTTAGCCTATGATAAGATCAAGGATTGTACTTGCCAATTGGAAGGTAAAACTGCATGTTACCGTTGTATCCTGACTTATGGAAATCAGTATAGTAGAGATTCTTTCAGTCGTGAACAGGCAGAGATATTATTTGGCAAGCTTGTTGGTGGTTCTAAGTCGTGGGAGCGCATAGAAGGTTCTGTAGGAACTATTGCACAGAATGGTGCAGCTGAGGACAGTGAGCTGGAACTTAAATTTGTCAGAGCTCTTCAGACCCTGGCTAAGAGTAACAATTGGTCTTTCGAGAAAGTTGCTGATGATAATGCGTATCATTACGAGTTGAAAATAGTCAATAAGGATTCTGATACTGAGATTCATTATTATATAAAGCCTCAGTTCGAACTGACTGTAGCCTATGGAGTGAAGCATAATACTATTCCGGATTTTCAATTTATGTGCATTTTTGCCAAAATAAATGGCGAGGAAATCAGTGATCTTGTGAAGATTCCATGGTGGTCTGTCTTCCTTGATGGTTATCAATTTCATGCATGTGAACCAAACATGCGATTCTATAGTGATTGGGAAAAACGAGAAGGTATCAAGCAGGCTAAGCCACAGCGTATGTTCTCATGGACTATTGCATGGGAGGATATTCAGCTGTTTGAAACAGAGAGAGAGGATGAGTTAGGCAACAACTCTGTAACTCGTTTCGGTCAGTTGCTGGAGAAGTCTATGCTTGGCTCGATAAAGGAAACATGCTATTGGTGTATTTATGATAGCCCAAATTTCTTGTCGAATGGTGGATCTTTATATTCTGGTAGTGTCGAGATTGTTCCTGATTGTGATGTAGATCTAACTGATTACTCAACAGATGATGAGGTTGAGGAAGCATATAGTCAGGGAGTAAAGTATGACCTGCAAATAATCAGGGGCTTGAAATCTATAGATAAAGATGAATGGATTGGTTTCTGGCGTAGATACAATTTGATACAATTCTTCTCATGTCATCAATCTGAGACTATTGACAATTCGGTTGAGGACAATGTTGATCGTGATGTGATTAAAGAACTTTATCCTGGTATGGAGGATATTGTAGACATCTTGCTTGATAACAATGTTCCATTTAGTCACGATGGAGTCTTCGAGTTGACAGATGAAGATAATGCTGTCATTGCAAGTGCTGCTATGATTATAGATAATCCTAAGATTGCCATTGATCCCTTTGGCGATAATGATAAGACTGTTTTTACTGATAAGGGATATAAGACTATTTCGCAAGAAGAATTTTGTGTTGAACTAATAAAATAAAATATATATGAGACTGTTTTTATCAGAAACATTTTTTGATGCAGTATTTAAACTGCCGAAGAAAATTCAAGACAAGGTAGTGGCATTCCAGAGAAAATTCCGTGAAGATAATACTTCCGCAGGAATACATCTGGAGCCAATCGCTCAGTTCAAAAACTCCACTCTCCGTACAGCGAGAGTCGATGACAACTATAGAGTTGTTGTGGGTGTTCTCGATGGAGAAAACTATTCTCTGCTGTATGTAGGTGATCATGAAGATGCCTATCGATGGGGAAAAAATAAGCGTTTTGTCTGGAATGAACATACGCAGGCTTGCCAGCTCATTACCATTGAAGAGACACAAGAGCAAATTGTTGTCCAAGGACATGATGCGAATAAAGTATCTATTTTTGAGGGCATTTCAGAGGAAAAACTTCTTAAAATCGGTGTTCCACAAGATATCATTGCAAGAGTACGGAATATCAATACCCTTGATGACTTGGATGTTTTGGAGCCTATTCTCCCTGTTGATGCGTATGAGAACATTTTCAATATAATGGATGGTGAGGATATCGATTCTATCATTGCAGCCATTGAAGAAGGTCAGGCTAAAGAAAATGAGGATAAACTGCTTAGCGATAATAATAAGCGTCGTTTTGTAGAAATTACGGATGATGATGCGCTTCAGCGTATTATAGATCAAGGTATGGATAAATGGCAGATTTTCCTCCATCCTTCACAGAGAAAACTCGTCAATGCAGAATATAAAGGTACGATGAAGGTTAGTGGTGGGGCTGGTACTGGCAAAACCGTCGCTGCGCTCCATCGACTAAAGCATCTCTGCGAAAATCCAAACGCTAAGGTCTTGTTTACAACATACACCAAGACGTTGAGCATAAACCTTGCCGACTCTATTGAGAAACTTGCTGTTCCAAAGAATAAGTACATTCTTAATAACATAGATAGAGTTCTTCTTGATACAGCTGAGAAATACAAGGTTAAGGAAGGATATAAGGTTCTTGACTACAGTGGTGATGAAGAGTCTCTTAAGCTTTGGCGTGAAGTACTTGAAACTGAGGTAACAGAGTACGATGAGCAATTCCTTTATGACGAATACATTGATGTTATCGTCTACTTTGGCAATAAGGATGTGAAGCAGTATATGATGCAGCCTCGTGTAGGACGTACAAAGGCATTAAGTCGCAAACAGCGAATCGAAATTTGGAAGCTCGTTGAAAAGTACATTGCTCTCAAGAAGGAGAGAAGAGTAGTTGATCGTCTTGAACTCTTCAATGAAACTACTAATTACTTGAATGAGAACAATATTCACCCTTATACTAATGTCATAGCTGATGAGTTTCAGGATTTCTCCAATCCAGAACTTAAGTTCTTGAGGGCGTTAGTTCCAGAAGGTAAAAATGATCTTTTCCTTACTGGTGATCCTATCCAGCGTATTTATAATGGCCGCAAAATAAACTTTGGAGCTGCAGGCATTAATGTAAGAGGTGTGCGAAGTAGAAAATTGAAAATTAATTACCGTACCACAGAACCTATCAAGCGTGTTGCGATAGGTGTTGTTACTGGCATTGATTATGATGATATGGATGGCGGAAAAGAGTCACTTAATGGTTACGTTTCGTTAATTCATGACGGTGTTGCCCCTCAGTATAAGATAGTTGATGATGCTAATTCTGAGGTTCAGCAAGTTGTTGAATGGATGAAGGAGTGTCTTGATTCTGATATTAAATTGTCTGAAATATGTATTGCTGCACCTAGCATGAACCTTCTAAAGGAAATGCAAAGCAGATTGCACCATGATGGTACTGACTATCGCATTTTAAAAGGAACTCAGAAGCAAGGTTGTTCTGACGGAGTTGATCTCTGTACATTCCATTCACTTAAAGGTTTGGAATATCGTGTCATCATTCTCATGGGAGTAAACGAAAGGAACATACCATCTAGAGCAACAGATAGGTATCCATTTTCTGGCATGGATAAGGTCACACAAAAGGAATATCTCTCTGCTAAGCGTTCTTTGCTTTATGTTGCCATAACTCGTGCAAGACAGCTAGTTTACATGGTAGGGTTCGGAGAACCTTGTGGTTTGCTGGATGCATCAAAATAATATATGTGTTATAGTACAGTATATTCTGTTTCTCTCGAAAACAAGCTCATGGGTTACGATATAAACAGACTGTATGCAAAAATGCTTGTATCAAACTTGTCCTTTTAATCAAATTGGAAAGTTGCATGTTGCATATATATTCATTGGGTTGATTATTAGGTATTTGGTGTGCCAGGTTTCATGCGTCGTCTGTTCTATGTTGCAGGAAAAGTCAGAGCATTGTTTATGCCTTATTCTAAAAAAGTCATCCATCTGCAGAGTGGATGACTTTTTTAGTTTTCTCTGGCTGCTCCCTCATCGGTCGCAGCTATCCGGTCAATGTATTTTTTAAATTATCTACAAGCTAGAGACTTGTGGGTGTTTTATTTGTGTTGTTTCTTTTTTGTGTCTTTTTTTATTTCTGTGCAGATACACTGCACAGGAAGCTCGTAATTTTGTGGGCGATTTAAATTTTGTTTTATGAGCTCAGTATGAATTTGCATTTTTCATTAAAAATGCATTCCTGAAGCATATTTATTGGTTATTTTGGCATGTTATTCAAAAAAATATAGTATTTTTGCATTGGCGAGTGCTTTTTTCTCTGTAAGTGCAGATAGGTTGCATAATGGCTTTCTACTTTTGCATCTAGTATATAAACGAAATATTATAGAAGGATGAAAAGAAAGAACATTTATACAGATGAAGAGCGTTATTGGATGACAGGTGGAAATACGGGAACATTACCTACCCGTATCATCCCGTCTGTTATTTACTGCTTGGCACCAAACGAAATCTTTGTATTTGGAAATAATGCGCTAGGTATGCATCATGCAGGTGCTGCTCGTGTGGCTTACAATGAGTTTGGTGCAGAATGTGGAAATGGTGAGGGATTGCAAGGTCAGTCTTACTCTATTCCCACGATGGAGGGTGAGCATAGTGCGAAGCTTGCTGTCATAAGATTTACGCAATATGCCAGGGAGCATCCGGAACTGAAGTTTCTGGTAACTCCTGTGGGTTGCGGTATTGCTGGTTATACTCCGGACGAGATGGCTCCTATGTTCAAGGATGCAGCTTATTTGGAGAATGTGTATTTACCCATCAGCTTCTGGAAGGTGCTGATAAAATGATATGATATTATTATCATATAAGTTCAATTTTTAAAATCGAGGATTATATTTTTGTTGTATTATGTTAAGTTTGGATGGAACAATGGAACTTGTGGTTATCATATATGGAATAGCATGGCTTTTATCGCTATTATTTCTTGTATATGTGTTTTTTACGGAGAAAGAAAAAATATTTCGCCGTGACAATTGGCATGTCTGGCTTTTAGTAATTGCTTTTACACCTATCATATTATTGGGTATAATTTTGTACATTTCCATTTCCTGTATTTGGGATAAAAAGAAAGATCGTGATTTTAAAAAAGCAAAAGAAATAGAAGAGACCAAGAAAAAGCAGGCTGTTGAAAATTATAAAAAATGCTCAGATTCATTGGTTGAAACTTCTGTAATCGAACAAATTAGTAGAAAATTGCTAAATATAAATTTTGACACATTCAGAATGCCTGAAGAATTGCAAATGATGGTTATTGGTAAAAGAATCCCTACAGACGAAGAGAAAATATTAGGTGTACTAGACAAAATAAAATTATTGGTAGGCTATAGTTTGGAACTTGAATTCCCCGATGATTCGGGATGTGGTGGACGTACTTACATCAATATCAAGAAACCAAATGGAAACTTAAGTAAAAAGTTTTTAGATTTTGTGATTGTTGATGACTCACCATTGGGTGCTTTACAGATTTATTTTTTAAGTAAACTGTGGCATCATCTTCCTATGTTTTGGCATGGATATTATGATCAGAGGTTCAGTGTTTTCTCCAAAGATGATCTTTTAAAGATTAAAGTTAGGTCAAGAAAAACACGAGTTGAGCGTCCTCTAAAGCCTTCAGATATTTATGAAGAAGAAAATGACCTTCCCAAGGAAGCATTGGCTTGTGATGTGACTCCTAAAGTTACTCGATACGAGGATAAGTATTATGTCAGTTGCTGTTATTGGTCTGAGTTTGGAGGGCTGATTCGGGAACTTGTTGAAATCAAGATTGAAAACAACAAGGTTACAGAATTTCTGGATGCAAACCGAAAAGTCCTTTATAGATACCATTGTGGTATTATGTACTAATGGGTTTGACATATGCAGAAATAATTAGTGTACAATAAAAATACAAATACAATGACAAATCTTTCTGAAAAATTTCTATCAAATCTCATACAACGTGGTTATAATTATGTTGATAGTGGATTTTGTGTTTGGGCGGATTGGAAACAAGAGATGTCTTTGTTTCTACATGCTTCGAATAATGACCTGTTGGATTTATCAGAAACAGATATAAATGATATTATTCAATTTGTTTGGAATCAATCATATACAATAGAAAAGAAAGTGAAAAAAATATCTGAATGGGCTTTTGTCAAGAATCAGGAAACTAAGTATCAAAAGGAAATGCGCAATAGTATCGATCGTCTATTTAAGGCGATTGAAAACTATCGTAAAAGCGAATTCTTTGAAGAACTTCTGAAATTTTCAGCACAGTTTAAACTCCTTGCTCCATATAATGCCATGATGGTAAAAACTCAAATGCCGTCAGCTCGTTATGTTTTAACTGCGGCAAACTGGGAAAAAAAGTATGATAGAAAGCCTAAAAGGAATGCGAGACCTTTAGTCATTCTCCGCAAGTATGGTCCTGTGGATTATGTATTTGAAATAGGTGATACGGAACCCATTGAGAAAAGTCTCTTCGCCATGTCTGAAGAACAGATATTGGAACTTATAGCTGATCCTTACTCAACTACAGGAAAAATAGACAGGAAGGACTATCATGCATTGGTTCAGTCTTTGTCTTATTATGGTATTGCGCTTGAAAAATTTCGAGTTGCCTCCTCTTTTGGTGCTCAAATACTTAAAACACCATGTAAAGTAAATATTAAAGGCATTGAAGCAAAAGGACATTATGTCATCAGTATCAATGATAAGTCTAGTCTTGGGACAGCTTTCGCTTCAATCTGTCATGAACTTGGTCATTTCTTTTGCTACCATCTTACAGCTCCTAAAAAAGGAAAGGACGATTGGTGGACATGGAGACGTTTGAGTTGGGAACAAAAGGAATTTGAGGCTGAAATCGTATCTTTTATTATATGTGAACGATATGGAGTAGGCAATAGATCATGGGAATATCTATCTCAGGTATTAGGTAAAACGGGATCTATCCCAGAAGGTATCAGTATTGACAGAATCTTTAAAGCTGCTAATGAGGTAGAGCGCATGCTTAATGAGGATTTGGATCCTCGGACATGTTTGCTTTACTTTAATGATAAGGATTTCAAAAAACGATATGATATGGCTTATCCAAAGAATGAAATTCCGATAGATTTTGAAAAATGAAATGTCTTTATGAAATTAAAATGTTGATTCCTATGAAGAAAACTTATATTCGCATATCACCAGATATAGATGTTTTGTGCATAAATAGTGATAGTTGCTGTGCTAGTGCTTATGGCGACGAGATTTATAACGATAGTCCTTGGCTGGGCCCTCGTTTCAGTATCGTCGTACCAGGAATAGAGGAATGGGTAAAACGATATGAGGATGCAACCGATTTTGCAGAAACAACAACTGAGCCTTCCTTTGACTGGATTTCATGGCATTACGAGGGATTATGTTTCGCTAAAGCAATTTGGGAGCAAATGCCTAGATGCTACGAGCTATATTATGAGCCGCCATTTGAGGATCATAGCGGCACTATGGGGAAACTTCTAATCGATGAAAAGGTTGATGGGCTGATTGACAGATTGCGTCCGCTAGCTAACCTAGCTTCTGCCTCTCTTTCTATCAAGGACAACATCGTGTATAAGTTGGAGCGAAAAGGGGATAGCATGCTGATTAGGTTTCGTATTAATAACCTGGTCTTTGATTTGCCTCTTTCTTTCAAATGTTTGACAGGAATTAAGCAATGGTTGAATGACATCATCGATACAAAGACCGGTGTGTGCACTGTTCATGTACAAGAATATGACCTTCATTATTCGCATCAGACAGTAGGCATGCATCCTGAGATGGGCCGATTCTGGATTTCAAAGTGCTATCCCTATGATAGCAAGTTTTGCGCATACGTGGATTCTCAGGAATTTGTGAAAGGGTTCTTGACTCTAATCTCTATGCTTAAATAAGGTGAAAATTTTGAGCCATTTTTTGTCGTTGCAATATTTAACGGCAATTTTGGACTCAATATTAATTTTAGAATACATGTATATGGACGCTAGTGACTCAATTACTGTTGTTTGTCGTTTCTTCATTAAAAAAATCCTAATATTTAAGGTAAAAGGTTCTGCGTCTCAATTTAAATTGCTATTTTTGTAGAAACAATTTTAAACTGAACAGCTTATGCAGATATCCACACAAATAGAAGATTCCCTTTATGAAGAAATGAGGAAACATCCTTTTTTCTTCCTCAGACTACATGAAGAAAACAAACATGGTTATAATAGTAGTGAAGAAACCTATTTGTACTGGGAGGCAATTGACCACGAGGATGTAATTTGTTTCTCAGCAGGGAATTTTGGTAATATAAGCATCAGGTATTGTTTATGCAAAGTTGATAAAGGAGAGTTTGTTCTTGACAAAGAAGGACATTTGAATGAAAATATGGTTACTATGTATTTTCATGAGGTTGTTCCATCAGAAAATGATTTATATGCCATCTTATATGACTGCGTGTCAAGAAGCATGAATCTGGATGATAAATATTCATTTGTAACCTTACTATGGGTTTTGGATAAGTGTTCTATCTCCCAGCAGACTTTGGTTGATGTATTGCGTAAAATTCCTAATGCTCAATCACGTGTTTATGTTCTTGAGATTTTAAGACAACATGGACGTTGCCTTTCGAGAAATAAGCAAATGGTATTGGCTAATGTTTGCGAGGAGTTTGGAGCACGCTATGATATATATATGCCAGCCATGTTGGTAGAGGCTCTTGATTTTTGCCAAGGAAAGGGGATTGACAGGAAGCATGCCAATCTTTTTTCCCTGGTAGATTTTGTCATGAGTTCCAGAACTGATATTGATTTATCAGCTGCAGTAGGGACTGATAATCCTTTAATCAAACTACGCTTGTGGTTTAAGTCGGATAGTTCTTTTGGGGATTACTCCATTTTACCTTCATTGTTTACTCTGGTATCAGAACCAGTTAAACTGCTGATGGTGAAAAGATACTTTCATGATGTCAGATTGGGGAATACAGAATTCGATTGCGAACTCATTAAGCAATTCATTGATAATAAGTATGATAGTTTTACTCGATACAGATATAGTATTACCACTCCAATGGATTCGATAATATTGACTGTACCACTGCTGTGCGATACCCTTTTGACCTTATATAATACCAAGGGAAAGGAGTTTCAGACTTTCAATGGTATTTTGGATTTTGCTATTACTCATTGTGATTCTTCTCATCCTTCTGTGGATTGGAAGTTAGAAAGAATTTTGCCTATTTGCAACCATGGTGTGATAATCAATAATGACTTTAAGGGATTTGTAGATTATCAGTATGTTTGCGAAATAAATGAGTCTAAACTGCAAGATAAGGAAGGGGTAGAAACAGTCATAAGATATCTTCTTGATCATCACTTTTCTAGAGTATATTACCCTTCATGTATACATGAGAATGGCTCTATGCTTTTGAATGGACAGTGTGAACTTTGTCCAAAGATCAATGAGCCTAATAATCGAAACAGTTCTGGGCAATTAAACTGTGTTGTCTATAAACCATATGCTGATAGATGGAAAGTTGACGTGTCTGAGCCAAGTATGAGTACTTTTGTAAGTAAGGTGATTGATTCAGAATCAGAGGCAAAGCAGAATGCAGTTGGTAGTGTACTCACATGGGACATGGTTTCAGTTAAATCCTTTCACCAGTATGTTTTAAATTTAGCATCTAAATATACAAACTTGGGCAATGGTGAGTTTTTGGTTCCTTCATACAAAGACAAGAGTTTTGAACTGGGTGTCTTGGAAAAATTCTGGAACATTAGGCGGGTACGTATTATGCCTCGTCTGGGGATTAAGGTTAATGAGAACTTCGATGTGTTCGGTGTATGGAAGGACGTTAGCAAGACTCTTTCTAAAGCAGAACTTCAAAATGAACATTCATCTGGATATATAGCTGCAGAAGAGAAATATCGCCAGCTTGTTTCTGATGAAATTTCTAAGAGATGTGTTGAATCTTTAAAGTCCATATTGGGAACCAATGAATACAATGGTGAGTATTTTGAGATTCCATATCAGGAGGATGTTTTGGAGAATGTCCTTAACAAGTATTACTTTAAGGATTCTTCTACTGATAACAATCAGAAATTCGCGGATGAGTTTTTAATGGAAAAGCCAGTGAATTCCAAGTTTTTGTCATTTTGTGCACCGAAGCAAAGTGAAGATAAATTCTTTGCCATCAATTTACCATATTTCTGGTGTAGAGGTAAAGAATGCTTCCACAATAATCTGGGTAATCAGACACTTGAAGAAGAGAATAAATGGTGGAAATATTCCTTATATCATCTGGTGGAAATCATTGGTTATCCTAAGTTGCACAAAAAGGATGCTGGATATGAGCCGGATGATGCTGTGCGTACTTTCATTGCCATCGTGAACAAGGTAATGCAAAAGTTTAAGAGGTTGAAATGTAGAGGGTGCGGACATCTGATGTTTGCAAACAAGAGTCGTGGATTCAATCGATACAATTACTTCTCTTGTGTCAATCCCTTATGCCCTGAGCATGGGAAATCTATCTATTTGAACTACTGTTTCAAATGCAAGAGAGGACTGATAGATTCCAGGGATACCAAACGGTGTCCGAACAACTGGTATATCTGTCCGGATTGCCTGGCTTGTTGCGATGATAGTATGTATGCCAGACAGGTGCAGCTCTATATATTGGCCAATAAGCCGGTTCCGGACAAACTGAATGCCATGTTGGGACATGGACATAATGATAAGAACATGTTTTTCTGCCCTGACTGTGGTTGTCAGATTTTGATTACCAAAGATGAGCATGATAATGAAATCAAGATTTGCCCTCACTGCAAAAGGGATTTCAATGATAAGTTGTAGTTCATTTTACTGGCTGAAGTATAGGAGCAGATGGTAGTTTTCATAGAAATTACTTGCTCATTTCAAAGGTTTTTCATATCTTTGCATTCTGTTTTTAATAATAATGAATATGAACAAAACTCAGATTGTATCGGCATTTGCTGAAAAGGCTGGCATCACAAATAAAGATGCCTCCATGTACTTCAACGCCTTGATGGGTGTTTTAGCAGACAACATTGTTGAGGGGGATGGCGTAATTGCTATTCCTGATTTTGGCCGTTTCTCTATCAAGCATATAGCGGAACGCCAGGGTATCAACCCTGCAACAGGTGAGAAAATTACTATTGCAGCTCGTGACAAGGTAGTATTCAAGGCTTCTGACAGCCTTCCCTATTTTTCACGAAAGCATAGTTGTGAGTAGGTAAGGATAGTAAGTTTTATATCTTAAATCGGTGAGCCATCAGTGAAAACTGGTGGCTTTTTTAGTACTGTACAGATAGGATGCACTGAAAATTTGTACTTTTGTGGCAAATTATTGAGTAATTTGTGACGTAGTATCTTATTTTTTGTACTTTTACAGGTTGAAAACGGATACTATTATCCGCTAACATTAATTAAATGGCTTATGGAAGAGAATATTTGTCCTGAATGTGGCAGTCCCAATCTTCAGTGGTATGAGGATGGAACAGTGGAGTGTTTGGATTGTGGGTTCGTTTTCAACCCATAGTTGAATTTGTGATATATGACTCCACTTTTTAAAGTGGAGTCATTGTTATTTAGTAGGAGATGATTCCTTTTTCTCTGATTTACCGAATTCAGTTTGTATCTTCTTGATCATGTCCTTTACTTCCTGGTCAATGCGGTTGAAGTTATTGTAGAGAATTCGCTCCTTGGCATCCATGGACTTGAAGTTGTAATATATAGGAAGAGGGTAGTTCTTATAATCCTCTTCTTCTGCCTTGATTGCGTCCATGTTGAAGTTCGTTTTGCAGAAGAACTTGGAGGTTTTGAACTCCTCGGCCTCCTGGATATTCATAGAGCCATTCTTGCCGGTCTTGGTTACGGTAAAGTCTCTAGCTGTCTGTCCGCAGATCCAACCGGATGCCATATCGCTGATTTTTGAGGCAGGTACCAAACTGTCCATGTTCTCATTGAGATTGATGGAAGTACGGTCTCTATCAATCGTAATACCTTTCTTGAGTTGGACAACCTTTCCGAAAATGTCTCCAGATAGCCAGTCCAAGGTATCCTTGCTTCTGGCGGAACCACTGATGACATTGCCCACGGTAGTGATAATCTTGTCTTTACCCACCTTGCCATAGTCAGCTTCAAGCTGAGGTAACTCCTGAAAACCGAGAGTGACGGCAACTTTATTACTTCGAGCTGTACCGATAAGTCTGTCAATCTTATGAAAGTAGAGTGTCGGCAGCTCATCCACAATGATACTCACAGGGACGTTTTTGCCTTGACCACTATTCACTCGGGTTACCAGACGGTTGAGAATCAAAGCATTCAGTGCACCGATGATACTCTCCATTTCTGGGTCGTTGGCGATAAGCAGATAGCTTGGATTTTTCGGGTCAGAGACCTTCAAGTCGAAGTCATCTCCACTGAAAACCCAATAGGCTTCCTTAGTGGCAAGGCGCGATGTCTGCACTCGGAGCGTACCTATCATACCTTCCAGCTGTTCCATAGCCTTGTTGTCAAAGGCTGTTTTGAATGGTCCCAAAAGGGGATATACTTCGGGGTCGGTGACCAGAACCTCGAAAATCTCTTCATAAGAGTGGTTCAAGAAGGAGAGTACATGAGGCATGTCGGAGTACTGGCCTTTCCAATAAGCTGGCTCCACCAGTTTATCCATCTGTCCCAGGCAGCCTTTGGCATACACTCGTCCTGTGAGTCGTTTATGATGAGTCTCTGGGTCTTCGCTATACTCTGCATCCAGTTCATGACCGTATTCATCGTATGGTTTCTTGCCGTAGTTGACAAAGAAATAGATACATGCGGCCAGGAAATTGGTGGCTGATGTCTGGAAGAACTGGTCGCTACCACCACCTGAACCCTTTTGACCTTTCTGGAGGGATTCAATGAGTGTTTCTGCCGTTTCCTGTGCTGCAGCCAGATTGCCTATATACTTTTGTTGGATAGGATTTACTCTACAGCTGTATTCTACGTTTACGAAGTTAATGATACGGAATTTACACCCTTCCGGTATTTTCTTCTGTTCCTTATTCTTTCTATAATGATAATATAGCTTGGTGGCCAGTGTCGGAAATTTATAATCGTACACCACCATCGAGAACCCTTTACTGGAATGCTGCCTAATATAAGGTTCTATAACAGAGAATGTTTTACCTGAGCCAGGGGTTCCCACAACCCAGGTTCCTCTGAAAGGATTGATGATGTTGATCCAGCCATGACGGAATTTCCCCTGATAGTAGAAGCGCATCGGTATGTTCACGGAATAAGGATTACTGACACACTCTGTGGATTGCTCGAAACTCTCGTTCTCCAAGTTGAATCGGTCTTTGAGCATGCCGCTTCTGAAGTACTTGGATATATTGTCAAGTGCTACCTGTGTCAAAACCGTTCCGGCAATTGACAATAGCATATATACCCAAATGTTACCACTAAGTATGCCTATTTTGAAGTGCCAATCCCAATAGTAGATACCAACAGACAGCAAAACCATCAGAAGGCCTGAGGATATAGGCCAGATAACCATTTTCTTGGCATCATACTCAATCTGCTTCTTATTTTTTGTACCAATGCAGGTAATAATGACCATGATGAGGGTCACCAGTTTACTATAGGGCAGGAACTGATATACAGACAGGTGCTGAAGTTGGCGATGTAATCCTGTTATGATGCCTCCCAAGAAATCCAAATCTTCGGGATTGATGGCATACATGAAGAACTCCAGGAGCAAAGTCACATAGATGACAGCCCTAAACAGGGTATAGGTTCCTTGTAACTCTTTTGATTCTTCCATTGTTGTATTTACTTGTTACATTTTACACTATTGGCTTTTTGTTTCCAACGTTCCTGGCATGCCGTGACAATTTCTGTCATGCTTCTGGTTTTCCTAGGATTGCCCCTGAGTTCATACCAGGAATCCATGAGCGTGGTGAAGGAAATGAGCCTGTTCATCTTTCTCATCTTATAGTTCAGAGCACGGAGACTTCTTCTGACATTACTCATGCACTCGATTCTTTCCTTGACAGTCATCTTCGCATTCTTATCCTTGTCTTTATTCAAAGGAACAAGAAGTTTGATGTCTGCTGCCACTTGCATACCAGTCTCGACCACCTCCGTATAAATGTTGTTCTTCCTTTCTGATACTGCTACAGCTATGAGATTAGCAGGACAATCGGATGATGTGGCTTTCAGCTGCTTGATGTTCTTGAACGCCTGATCCACCTCATAATAGATGCCATAAGTCTCGGCTGCAATACTTAGAATATCTCCAAAGCTATCCAGATAAGAATTGAACTGCTTTTGAAAATCAGTGATTTCCTCCACCTCTTCTCTTAGGAATTTATGCCCCGACAGGTTAAGTGTCATGGCAGCATCCTGGGCTATAAGCGTTTGCTTCGCCTGTTTTGCATAAGTATAGAACATACCGGCTCTTATTACGTCTCCACCAACCCATGCCTTTGCCTGAGTATGAAGAAGCAGGAGTGTTCCACAAATCAAAATATATCTATTCATTAGCTCATGCATTTTATTGGAACCATGGTTTGTGTTCTTGCCTCATACGATAGAATCTTGCCACTTGTTTCATGGCCTTGCCATGTCGCCTGATGGCATCTGAGGCTATCATACCATTTGTTTTCTCAATTTTTCCGGCTATGGCTCTGTTCCATACGTCCTCAAAATTGTAGATACAGACACTAAGAGCAAGGCTGCGAAGTTTTTTGTTCAACACTTCTAGTTCCTCGCTCAGTTGCCATAGGAGCATCGTACGCTCAGCACCATTGAGCATGCTCTCTTTACCACCTGCCTTGATGACTTTGTTCAAGATGCGGTAGGCTTTAGTAAACTCTGCCGCAGTTTCCATGTAGAGATTATTCATGCTCATGGAGGCGAATACACCTTCTGGATTGATTTTTCTGGCTTGGTCAATCTCCCACAAATAGGTGAGTGTCTGCATGCCATCTTGATACAGAGTGGCTGCTGCAGCTATTTTCTCTGCGTAGCCCTTGGCTGTTGTGAGATAGGCATTATACTGCTTTTCCCATTTTTTCATGGTGGCAGCATCCTTTACCATCGATCCCTGTACGCCTGCAAGATCATTCATATTGTCAGTTTGACTTTTTATTTTGGCACTTACATTAGCTTCTCCTTTTTGTATGGCAGCATATTGCAGGGGATTGGAGGTTGCTACCCCTTGGCTATGACCTTTAATCCAGACGGAAAAAATGAATATGCCTGCCAGAAGCAGCTTTTTCTTAATTTGTAATTTCATAAATTCCCTTTTTCCTTTTATTAAACTCAACTCTGCGTCGGATTTCTCCGACAATATCCTTCCTTGCCTTGATTCCCACCAGTTTGAGACAGCCATTGGTTCGGTCTCTGCTAAGGATGATGACCGTTTTGATACCGACCAATAGCTGTAGTAGGTTTTGACGTTGCTCATAATCCACTACACGATAGAGTTCAATATAGTGAGTTGTTCTTGCCACCAAACCCTTCCTTATAATTATCTGCTCTGAAGTTATTGTGTAACTTGTCACCAGTTGGGACAGGGTAGCCAGCACAAACATGAATATCCCAAAGATGGCAAAGGAATAGAAAATCCAATGCTCAAGTTTAGTGATATGATGCCCCATCCATATGCATCCCAATATGAATGGTATGAAGAGCAGGTTAGTGAGCAGAATGTATCGGCAGCATGGACGTAGTTTCACCTTGGGATAGGCATTTGTTTCGAAGTTATACATATGATATTGATGAATAGTACTACTTTTACTTGATTTTGGGGAGATGGGCTATATGCCCATTCCCCTACCTTCTCCACGTGACATGGCTGCTTCATGATTGAAATTCTCAAATTTGGCCGCAGCCACTTCCGCCGGTGAAACTACCCCAGGCTTGAAATAGACACCTTTATGCTCATAAATGTCAGGACGTGGCATGGCTGGTCTTGATAGACTGGCTGCTACGTCCAAGCCTGTTGTCACTGCCGCCAATATTGCTGCTCCCAAGTTGAACCCATGTCCTTCCTTTGTACACATCTTCACTTCAGGGAAAATCTTGTCAAAGAGCTTCATGCGTTGCATATCATTTACCGCCAGGAACTTATTATATTCCTTTTGGGTAATCTCGTGAGAGAATACATTGCCATCGATGACAGCGGACATCTTGTATTTACCCTCAATTACCTTTCCGTCAGCATCTTTGAGACGTTCCACGGCAATGTCACTGACTTCCGTGGCTCTTCCATGTTCACCACTTCTTCTCCACTCCTTGCTTGATTTGAGATTTTCAAGCCCCTCACCATTTACCTTGGCATCACCCAGGAGAGTTAGCTTGGTTTCTCTCTGAAGGTCAGAAAGAGAGATGTCTCCCAGTGACTTGCTCTCTGAAAGGATGAGTTTTTTGATGTCCTCCTGTGACAATGAATCCACAGAAAGGCCTCTTTGTTTGAGAAGGTTGGCTATTCGCTCATTGCTATAACCGGAGTTCAAGTTCTGCTCTGCATGAGATTGTGGAAGCTTGAGTTCCTTAACAACAGTCAGTTTATTACCCTTATCATCCGTTATAGGTATAAGTTGGGTAAGCATCTTGGCTCTCCCATCGTCAGTAGCATTTCTGAAGTCCTGATACTGTTTCTCGGAAATCTTGAAAGCCCACATGCCCACATCGCTGGAATCGCGCAGGTTCAAGAGATAGTTGCCTGAGATTTGATCCTTCCATACCATGGCTGAGGTAATGAGTGCCTTGGTGTTGTCACTTGTCAAACTATAGTTACCATGCATGCTCACTACCCCTTTAGCCGTTTCCAGATTCCCCGATAGAATATGGTCTTCGTTCTTGCCATTGCTGGCGTCTTTTATCTTCACCTCATCAAACACCTTGTCAAAGAGTTCCAGGCGATGCTCATCATCGTAGTTGATGAACTTGATATAGTCTTCCTTGGAAATCTCATGACTCATCACCTCATTATTGATGACAGCTGTCATTCTGAATGAAGTCTTCTCCCCATCGTGAGTGGGGTAGGTTTGGATTTCTCCTACGCTTACTCTTCTGCCATCCTTGACAGGAAGGTAGAAAGCCTTATTCTCAGTGAGCATTCTGCCATCGACGACACCTATGGAGTTCCATCTGTCAATATAACCTGTATGATAATCTGTTCGCTGATGTCCCAATGTAATGATATCGATATGCTTTTGATGAGCATTCATTGCATCTTGAGCGATAAAGATCTCCTTCTCTGCCTCAGGCTTGAGCTTGATATCAACATAGTCCTTGGAGTTGAGCATCTGCCGAGTGATTTTGCCGGCAAAGTCATTTTCAATCACCTTATTGATTATAGAGAGGCGCTCGTCTATGGACACCACATTTTTGCCCTTGTTACCTTGCTTGCCTGTATCCTTGAAATTCTTCGCCATGAGTTTGGAGAGTTCCTCATTGGAAAGGTCGTATTGAAGATTCTTGTTGACGGAAGAAGACTTGATGGTCAATGTCTTGTTCTTATCATCAATGACGACTCCATGGGAAGCTAGTATATGTTGGAAAAGTTCTGGTGTAGCATAAAGAGTGGATCCCATGGCCTTGTCCAAAGGTTCTGCCAGTCCTTTTGGACGAGCCAGCATTCTTGGCTTAGAATGAATCTCCAAGTTATGAAGAGGGTCGGCAACCTGTGTGCCTTTATCATAAAAGCCGTATGCTCCACTTTTAAGCTCTCCTGGTTTCAGCCTTCCATCAGGACGGTCAACTACAACCGGTGCAGAAGAAGCGAAAAAAGGTCTTCCTTCAATTCGTCGTACATGGTAGCCTCTTTGCGGAAGCAATGAAAGTCTATCCATGAAGGAATTGAATTTTCCGTATTTTGCTCCCATGAAAGGATGGAACTTGGGTTCTCTATAACCATATTCTCCATCCATGATGGTGTGCCCCCATTGCCCCATATTAACAGGAGAATTGGCATTCTTGGCCGTTACCCATGCATTGGGCATATAATAATCGTTCTTCACGATGGATGTGAACGTCTCGTATGCCTTTCTGTTAAATGAATTGGTTCCTCCTGATCTGAGATTCTCAACCTGACTTTGCGTCAAGGTGTAGTATCTTGGGGTGGAGGAGTTGTGTGCAAGGGTTATAAGCTGCATCTCACCTGATGGAGTTAGAGAGAGATGTGCTTGCATGCCATTGGCATTCAGGGTAGCCTGTAGCTGGGGAGCGATATCATAGCTCCCAAAATTGGAATTTCTTCTGAGTAGAGTCATATCCTATTTATTTTCCAGTGATGAATTGTCTTTGGATAAAATGACACATGTATGGCGATTGGCCGTGTATGGCTTATATATATCAATTCCTCCATGGCTCACACCTTGTAGCTTTTCCTTTTGTACACCAGCATCAATCAGCAGCTTGGCTATATACTTAGCTCTTTTGATACTCAACTTTCTGTTATACTCTTTACTGCCAGTGCGGCTATCTGCTGCACCAATGACTTTTACTTTGAGATTATATTCCTTCACTGCAGCTGCTATCTCAGATAGTTCTATTTTCTGTTGGTTATCAACGAAATCAATGCTGTTGATTTTGAAAAAGAACAAGATAGGAACGTCGATATTCTTATCAAGTATGACATCACCCGAACCCATTGCGCTCCTTATTCTTTCTCTCAGTTCATTGAGGCCTCGATAGTTGTTCTTAGGATAGGAAGATACTTCTCTTGGCACATTGCAATGATAGTAAGGGACCGTTTTTAATGTTTTTTTCTTCCATCCTTGCTTTCCTATATCTATTGTAAGTCCCAAGTTGGCATGAAACAGGTTATCTCTGAGTGAACTTCCTGTACCCAGGCCATCGAATTTCTGAGCAGTGGCAATAGCACCAACTTCTGCGGACAAACTAAATCTGTCAGCTATTCTATAGCTGCATAGCATACCATAGTTGAGGGCAAACTCTGTCTTGTGGAGGTGTGAATTGTGGATGGCACCAGCTCCCATGTAAGGACCAAAGTTCCATTTTGGCATTTTCTCATATTCCTTATGATAAAAGGATGATATATTGACCATCAGATCAAAGTGATAGTTTTCATATCTTTCCTTGTTGAGATTAGCTGTCTTGAACTTGAATCCATCAAAGGCAATACGGGTACCAAAGTATGGAGTATGCCATTTGCCCAAGGTGATTTCCAAGTTGGGAGTTACTCTGTCAAAGAGATCACCGCATCCCGATGGAGAACCGGCAAAAGCGGCAGCTCCAGTTCGTGCAGAGACAAACCAGTTGTCCAGAATGCCAGATGGCTTGAATTTTAGACATGATGCATCATGATTGGTAGTACACGTGGTCGCTGCATCCTGTATTGGTGTAGTCACTTGTGATACCACAAAGTTCTTCTCGGCCTCCGAGAAGACTACTTGGGCCTGTACAGAAATCACTGCCAGGCAAAGTCCGAGGAATAATAGTTTCAATCTTTTCATGCTCTTATTTTAATCTTTTATGTTATATATATATTATAATGTGTAGTTGAGCAGAGTCACATCTTTTCAGCAAGATGATCGAAGAGGAAAAGCTTGTATCGGCTGATAATCCTCTCACAGCATCTGACGTAATGAATATTAGTGGCATATCCGGCAGCCTTAATCCCCCTGAGCCAATTGTGATGGTCAGTGGAATCATATTTATGGCATTTCTGATAGCGTTCACCCATTAAAAGCCTGGAATGATATTCCATGCTTTCTTCTGCAGAAGAGAAGTTGCAGAATTTCTCACTTGGCTTATCATCATTATGCAGACTATAGGGTAGTCCTTTTTCCAACCAGTTCTTGCTAGCCTTGATACCAAAGAAGTTATTTCCTTCCTTGGCTAATTTGCTTGTTCCCCAACCACTTTCAAAAGCCATCTGGGCTAAGATAACCGAAGATGGAATACCATATTTACGTTGCTGGCTCATGGCTAGTGGGGCATATCGCTTCAAGAAATCCGCCGGACTTAATTTATCTTTTTTGTCCAGGTCTAAAGCTTCTACAGCTCTTTGTTGGGTGTCCCTAACAAAAGTCAGAAGCAGGTAGGGATTCTCTATTTTCCCCAGGAGGCGGCATGTAAGATGCAAATGAGGGCCGGTAGCCCTTCCGGATGCACCTGTTTTTCCCAAAGCATCACCAGCATATACCGTTTCCTGATTCTTCACCCAGATTTCTGAGAGATGACAATAACTCAATGTATAGTTGCCTGCCTGCAAGGTGATGTAATGTCCTGCGATAGGATCATAACCCACTGTTTTGATATAACCATCAAACATGGCATATACCTCTTCATATTTAGCAACTAGGTCAATGCCTTGATGATTCCTTTTTTTCCCAGTGAATGGGTCAGACCTTATTCCGTATGTTGAGCAGATTTGAATGCTCTTTAAGGGATAGCAGACACTTTGGTACTTGTCTATCCAATAGTTCGCGGCTTCAGCAGATCCTTGTGCCAGAACATTTATGGGCAGCCAGAGCAAGCTTGTAATCATCCATTTCAATCTTTTCATCATTTCTACCTTATTTATATAATACAGGGTGCAAAGGTAAATGGAAAGATTGAATTTATAGGTAGAAAATGAATTGAAGTTATTTTTTAACACAAAAGCAGTTCTTTTGTTAATATATTATCATAGATATGTTAAAAATAAAGTTTAATTATGCAGAGGAGGAAAAATTCATTTTTTAGCATTACCTTTGCCGAAAAATTTAGATAAGGTATGACTAAGGTAGAAAGATTTCAGGATAATGAGATTCCTTATGAGCTTCTAGCTTCATTTGGACTCTCGCAAGAAATGGTAGATGACCTTCCACAGAAGGTATTGGAGCAGTTGCTCTCTGGGCAACGAACTCCACTTCTGCCTATTTGCAATGTAGATGAGAATGGAAATTGTAATAACTCTCTCGCAAGACTTTCTCTAGTGAGGACAGAAGATGGCATTGATGTCATCTTCATGTCCTGCTGGAAAAGCAAATTGCTGGAAGAGTTTGAATTACAGCAGCAACAGGCTCTCAAAAACGGAAGAGCCCTATATTCAGCTGAAAAAAATGCGTATTATCAGTTGGATTATGCTACCCAGCAGATTGTTTCCATGCCGGCCTATGTAATACAGCATAACATGCGTGTACTAGGCAGACAATTGGATATGGAAGCCTCAGATTTTGAGCAACTTAAAGAAGGGGATGTTCTTTGTCTGATTCAGGAGGACAAACCAATTTCGTTAGGAATTGACCTGATGCAGGATATAGGTATTCGTGTAGTGAATGGAGATAAAGAACAGTGGCAGAGAGAATTCACTGGAGACGAATTTCCTCTTTACAGTTTTGGCATCAGCGGTTGTTGGGTGAATGATGGGCATTTTTCCTATGTGAAGGAAGAAGACTATACTCAGGACATGTTAGATGCATTGGCTGAGAGAGTGAACCAGGTAAAGAGAGCTGCATTCCATCGCTAGTATTCATTTTTAAAGGATAACAGGTATGATACTAAGTGGATTTCAAGAGGAGCATCAGCTTCTCGATTGGTATGAGCAGGATTCAATCTCTGCTCTGCAATATATTGAACATCATTCAATAGGTATGATCAACCGCTTCAAGAAGTGGTGTCAGGAGAGTGGAAGCTGTGAAGATGAAGAATCTGCCAAGGATTTTTTAGATGAATATAATGGATTATTCTTGGACACTGTAGTCAGTAAGAATGAGAATTCAACTGCAGCAGATACTTCTATGTTTCATCAATGGTGTGAGAACAGCGAGTTTTTGGATGAGCTATATTCATCTAAGCCCGCCCTTCATGTGACTCTCTGGCGATATCAGAATCCATGTTCCACAGATAAGCAGAAATGTGCCCATGACTTGGATGTTTCCACAGGGGAAATTGAGAAATGGTGGTCTGTAGTGGATTTCTTGAATTTTGAACATGGAGGAAATTATCAGCCAGTAAGGTTGGACGAAGAATCCATATCAATGGCGATTTTGTATGTTTGCCAACTACATATATAGATAAGCTTTTAAATTATTATCCAATTGTTAGTACTATTGTGTCATTCGTGAGAATAGCATAAGTAACAGATGTTTTTAAAAAGTTTGAACCGACTCATAGTGTATTATTAATAATTATATTCTCAAATCGCATCGCTTGTGATGAGTAGTGCGATTTTAAGGGGGTGTAATTTAAACTGTGTCAAGGCTTGTTCTTAACTTTCATTCCCACTCCCTGCTGGGGGCATGCCCCCAGCAGGGAAGCCTTTTCGGCTGCAAAGTTACATAATT
>NZ_JBQKLN010000012.1:0-94109 GCF_052116205.1 Prevotella sp. Sow4_E9_plate
GCACTCAGGTGTAAAGTTAGACTTGTCATCTGGCAGATGCCGAATGGCAAGAAGAAACTATTCTTCTCTACAGACACCTCACTTTCGGGTGAAGAGGTACTTCTTTATTATAGAACCAGGTTCCAGATCGAATTTTGCTTTCGTGACGCCAAAGGATATACTGGTCTTATGGACTGCCAGGCTCGCGATAAGTGGAAACTCGATTTTGCTTTCAATGCTTCGTTCACATCACTAAATGTTGCCAAGGTAACTATGAAGGAGATGGGAATGGAATATTCTATGTCTTCATTCAAGTCACTGATGACCAACATTTATCTGGTGAAACGAATTTTTAAAGCAAGTGGGTACACCCCGAACCGAACTTTAATTAGCAAGATTTTCAAAGATCTCTCGTGCTTACAGCGTATAGCTGCTTAGCACATTATTGAATTATTAACGAACTATTGGTTAAACAAGAATGATAGAAAAAAACTTTTTTATCAGTATGCTGAATTTTATAATTTGACAGATATAACTGATAGTGATGTGAATTTCTTTGTTGATAAGCTGTTGCAATCTCCTTCTCAAATTTTGAATGCAGTTGAAGTTTGTGCTAATAGAGGAGTGCTAGTTGCCAAACAAGATATAGAGCATCTGATATTGTTGGGCACAAAGAAAATGAAGCCGTTGTTGGATATGTTTATGGTAGATGAATTGTCAAAGAATATACTGATTATCTTGTCTACATTTGAATTTCTTTCCTTTGATGTTCTTGGTAAAATTTTCGAGGAACAATATCATGAGCTTCAAAATGTAATTTCTAAAATGATGGTATATGGGATTGTTTCTACATTTGGCCCATCAGATTCTTTTGTTAGGCTCGATCACTTTATCTGTGATTATGTCAAAAGAAATAAAATAGCATTGCCTTCAGATTTGGAAACTTATGTTATGGAAGTTGCAGAAAACACAGTAACCACAGATGACATAACGGAAGATGTTTCTTTATATCTTTTTAAGGTTAAACGTTCAATTGTTCAAGGCCATTGTGACAATAAATCGTTTTTGATACCTTCTATTGTTATCAAGTCTCTTATGGATGTATATAATACTCATAATTATAAGATGGTTATTAAAATTTGTGATGCTGTAGCTAATGATTTACACAGTTATTACAAGGATATACATCGTGAAATTTCCTATTGGGCTTGTTTGGCATTATGCCGAATGGCAAAAAATAGCGAAAGAAATGCAAATAGATTTTGGACGGAAATCAAAAATATAGATGGAACAGATGAAGAATTCTTAAAAGGATTTTATTTTAGAAATCAGGGAGATTATCAAAGAGCAGAACGGTATTATCGCCAGGCCTTGGAACATTCGCCAAATATGCAAAGGGCTAAACGTGAATTGGTAACAGTCCTTTTATGTCAAAAATGCTTTGATGATGCTTTGTCTTTAGCCAAAGAGAATTTCGAAAAGGATTCTGATAATACTTATCATATCCATGCTTATTTCCGTTGTCTTGTTCGAAAACACAATTTGGGTAGAGAAGATATTCGAATTATTAATAATCTTATGGAAGCTGTTCAAAATAGCTACTCAACAAAAAAAGATGAACTTTCTGCTGCCATGGATATTGAATATCAAGCCTACGTTAGAAAAACAAATGTACCTAAAATGTTGCAGTTAATATCTGATTATCTGCATATTTATGGAGATTCTATGGATGTTAGAAGAGCTGCAAACGAATATAAACTTCGTCAAGGTATAATATCTAAGGATACTTTTGAACAAGAAGAAAATAAGCTTTTAATTGATTAGACAATTTCAATATGAACTATATTATCACTGGCGGTACCGGTTTCATCGGTACCCATCTTACAAACTTGATTAAGGAGCGTTATCCTGACGCTCAGGTATATAACCTCGACATCGATAAGGGCTGGTACTCCTAACCCTGTGGTGAAGGATTACAAGCCTGCTTTGCGTGAGGGACAGAAAATGGCATCTACTTTCGTTGAGTATGATATCCGCAAGCTTATCGAGAACTTGCCGTTTACTCCTACTGAGGATGATGTCATCTTCAACTTTGCTACCGTGCATCGTACCCCTGGACATGAAGATCATGAGCATTTCGAGACAAATATCCGTGGAGCAGAGAATGTTGTGGCTTTTTCCGAAAAGTGGAATATCAAGAAGATTGTGTTTACTTCTAGTATTGCACCATACGGTGCTGCTGAGGAATAGAAGAAGGAGACTACTTTACCAACTCCTAATACTGCGTAAGTGAAAGCCGTATTGTGCGCCTAGATAAAGTTTCGTACACCTTTGCACCATGATTTTAAATTATTCAAATTATGGTACAAGGCAAGAAACAATTGATCTGTATCATCAAGGTGGTTGTCAAGACTGTAGTCTGTCTGTAAGCAGAAAGGTAATCGTTTGGCAAACCATAGAGGTATTTACATCGGTAAGTGTCTAAAAAAGAATAAAGAATAATATGACGAAGCCATCCATCTTCAGATACGAAGGGCATAACTATCTGGTGCCCTTCCTCATCATCAGCAGCCTCTTCTTCATGTGGGGCTTTGCCCATGGCATCCTGGAGGTGCTGAATCCGCATTTTCAGGAGTCGTTCCATATCAGCAAGGCGATGTCGGCCCTGACGCAGGCTGCTGTCTATGGTGCCTACTGTCTGATGGCGCTGCCTGCCGGATGGATTATCCGGAAGTGGGGCTACAGGAGGGGAGTGATAACAGGACTGGTTCTCTTCGGTATCGGTGCTCTGATGTTCATACCGGGAAGCAGGATCAACAGTTTCTACTTCTTCGTTCTGTCGCTGTTTGTGATAGGATGCGGACTGACCTGTCTGGAAACGAGTGCGAATCCTTATACTACGGTACTGGGACATCCTGACAAGGCGGAGAGCAGAATCAACCTGTCGCAGTCGCTCAATGGTATCGGATGGATTGTAGGACCGCTGGTTGGCGGTCAGCTCCTGTTCTCGGGTGTCAACATTGCCATTCCTTATGCCCTGGTGGGTATCTTCGTGCTTTCTGTGGCACTGGTTCTGTCAAGGATCAAGTTGCCGGACCCAAGGAGAGCGCATGAGGCGGATACGAACGAGAAGGTAGAGGAGAAGCCGATGCGAGTGATGGCATTCGGTTTTGGTATGCTAACCTTGTTTCTTTATGTGGCTGCCCAGACGGGTGTGAACAGTTTCTTCATCAACTATGCTGAGGAGAGTATTCATATAGAGAAGCAGACTGCCAGTCTGTATCTCGCCTTTGGCGGAATGGGCCTGTTTTTTATCGGCCGACTGGCTGGTGGTGTCATCATGAATTATATCCAGCCAAGGCTGGTGCTGCTCGCTTGTGCCATCCTCACCTTTGTAGCTACATTGATTGTGGTGGTATGTAGCGGAACCTTATCTCTCATAGCGTTCTTCGCCCTTTATCTGGGAGAGAGCATCATGTTTCCGACGATATTCTCGCTGGCATTGAGGGATGCGGGTACAAAGACCAAGCTAGCCTCTTCCTTGCTTATCATGACGATAGTGGGTGGAGCGGTTGCTCCTGTAATCATGGGGCATATTGCGGATACTACGGGCAGTATGGCGATTGCCTTTCTTATACCGTTGGTATGTTATGGGGTGATTGGAGGGTATGCGTTATCGAATCGCCACGTTCCTCTTTAGATAAAAGGAGGATTTTTCGAAAACCAACCCTCAATGGTCTTTACACCCCCTTCGGTTCCCCCGTTAGCGGGGGACAGAAACCTTCCTTACCCTTAAGGAAGGCTCCACCTTTCTCACCAAGCCTCTCTTCCCTCAGGGACGAGAGGATGTAACCGCCCTCCGGTGCTCGGAACCGCTTCGCTATAAGGTTGTCGGACCAAAGCGGTCTACGCCATGTTGTGCGGGCTGGGACCGCCTTGCTAAAGGCGGATAGGATTATTGAAGTGCTGGTTTTGTGATAATTTGCTGATAACTTGCAGATTTCTTGTGGTTTTCTTGGCGGTTTCGAGAAAAAAGCGTATTTTTGCGGCAAAGTTGAACGTTTAAAAAGGAGAAAATTATGAATATTGTTGCTTTAAGTAATAGGCTCGCAAGTAAGGTTCCTCATTGGCATGAACTCGAAAAGTTAAGTAAGGAAGATAAGATAGAGGTTATTGCTTTACTTTCCATGTCGATGGCAAATGCAGAGGAAATAAAAACGCCAGCAGATAGAACTAAAGAAATGGTAGAACGTTGCTGTGGTTCTTGGGTTGGCGAACAGTCGGCAGAAGATATTATAGCAAATATCAACGAAAGTAAAATGTCAAAGTCAGAACCTGTCAAGTTTGCTTATTGAAGATGCTGACATAATTATCGGTACTACAGCTATCATAAATAATATGGTTATGGTTACAGAAAACGTTAAGCACATAGGAAGGCTGAATGGTATTGTTGTTGAAAACTGGATAGAAAAATAAAAAATATATTAGAATTTTCTACCTCTCCGTCTCTCCTGCAAGGAGAGCTCCACATCCTAACCAAGCCTTCCCTTCTCGAAAAGGGAAGGATGTAACCGCCCTCCGGTGCTCAGAACCGCTTCGCTTTATGGTTGGCGGACCAAAGCGGTCTACGCCATGGTTGTGCGGGATGGGACCGCCTGGGGAATAGCAGTTTATAGTTTACAGTTAATAGTTTATAGTTTACGGTTGATTTCGTGGTTATTTGCTGATAACTTGCAGATTTCTTTTGATTTTCTTGGTGGTTTCGAAGAAAAAGCGTAATTGTTGCGGTAACAAAACGGATCGGATGCGGATATACACTTTAATTGCCTAATATCTGGAAAACACAAAGGGATTAGATTTTAAATTTTAATTATATACTTTCAGATTGGCAGGGCTTTTGATGAAGCTCTGCCTATCTTTTTGACTTTTCTTAAAAAAAAAGATACCATATTACTTTTTAACATACTGATAGGTGTCACTGCTTGGAATATAGCAGGGACGCTATATTCATTATATGCTTTTATATGAAGAATATTAAACTCTTTGATTACCAAGAGGATATGAAGGAACGGATTGAGAAGGCGTTGCGCCTTCATCAGTCCGTAATGGCACAAATGCCAACGGGTACAGGAAAAACGGTTCTACTCGCTTCGGTCGTAGAATCGTTTTTGAGGGAACATTCTAATTGTCATGTTTGGATTGTTGCCCATAGAAGGGAGTTGGTTTCTCAGATTCGAGAAACTATTGGAAGAGTCTTTTCGAAAATCACCCCGTCCCTCTTTACCCTTAAAGAGGGGAATTTTTCGAAAACCCACCCTCAATGGTCTTTACACCCCCTTCGGTTCCCCCGTTCCCGGGGGACAGAAACCTCCCTTACCCTTAAGGGAGGCTCCACCGCTTTCCCCAAGCCCCTTTCCCCTCAGGGGACAGGGGATGTAACCGCTCCTCCTCGTCGCTCAGAACCGCTTCGCTCTAAGGTTGGCGGACCATCAATGGTCTCGCCAGATTGTTTGTCGGCTAGCGCATCAAAGGAGGTATCAGGTTATTCGCCAGATTGTTTGTCGGCTGGCGCATCAAAGGAGGTATCAGGTTATTCGCCAGATTGTTTGTCGGCTGGCGCATTCAATGTTCCTATCAAGGCGGTGTCGATACAATGGTTGTCGAAACACTATGATGAGATAGAGGAAGAACCGGGGATGATTGTGATTGACGAGGCGCACCATGCGCTTGCCAAGACCTATAAGGGGATGTGGGAGAGATTCCCGAAAGCTAAATTCCTGGGACTGACGGCTACTCCTTGCCGATTGAATGGTAAGGGATTCACAGATCTGTTTGATGTCTTGGTGCAGTCGTGGAGTGTTCCTGAATTTATCAGCAAGGGAAGATTGGCGACATACGATTTCGTGAGCATCAAATCGGATGGTGTGACGCAACGGCTCATCGAGTCCTTGCAGAAGCGAGGGGCAGATGGTGACTACCAGAACAAGGAAATGGATATGCTGCTGAATAAGAAGCCGAGTATCGAAAGGCTCTATCGGAGCTTGGAAGAATTTGGTAAAGACCGAAAGGGCATCGTCTATGCTATCAATATTTCTCATGCCAATGCTATTGCCGAGTTCTATAGAGAACACGGCATCGCGGCTGTTGCTATTGATAGTAAAACGCCAAGTTCTTTACGAAAAGAACTTATAGAAAGGTTCAAGGCTTCTTCTTCTAATACTTCTCAAAATCTTCCTTTTTCGAATCACCCTGTCAATTCTTCTAAAATCACCCCTCAATGGTCTTTACACCCCCTTCGGTTCCCCCGTTCCCGGGGGACAGAAACCCTCTTTACCATTAAAGAAGGAGATTTTTCGAAAACCCACCCTCAATGGTCTTTACACCCCCTTCGGTTCCTCCGTTCCCGGGGGACAGAAACCTCCCTTACCCTTAAGGGAGGCTCCACCGCTTTCCCCAAGCCCCTTTCCCCTCAGGGGACAGGGGATGTAACCGCTCCTCCTCGTCGCTCGGAACCGCTACGCTCTAAGGATGGCGGACCATCAAAGGTCTCGCCAGATTGTGCGGGATGGGACCGCCTGGGTGCTGCTTGCTTGCGGGCTGCTGATGGACTTGCTGATGGGGCTGCTGATAGGCTTGGTGCTACTTGCTTGCGGGCTGCTGATGAACTTGCTCCTATACAGGTGTTGGTGAATGTGGACATATTCTCGGAGGGATTTGACTGCCCGGATGTGGAGTTTGTACAGTTGGCACGACCAACGTTGTCGCTTGCCAAGTATCTGCAGATGGTAGGAAGAGGATTGCGAGTAGCTAGGGGAAAGAAGAACTGCGTGATTATAGATAATGTGGGACTATATCGGGTGTTCGGGTTGCCTTCGCAAGTATGGAACTGGAATGCTATGTTCGAGGGAAAGCTGAAAGTTGGCAAGAGAAAGGAGACTCCGAAGGATAGAGAGTTTTTCCTGATGAACGAGAAGCAAGACGATATTCTGATTCATCCAGACTCAGAAATGATGATGGTGATGAGCCATGAAGAATTGCTCCAAACGATACAGTATCGTGAGTTTGTAGATAGCAAAGGGGAGTTTGGCATCATCAAGCTTCCTGATGGGAAGATGACGGTAGTGAACCGGCAGGGAGAACAAGTCTTGGAGCCAGGCGATTACCGTGACATGAAGCTGTTGGATGGCAACATCCTGTTCTACCGACATCGCAGAAAGGAGGTCTGCTATTATGACCTGTTGTCTGGAGCTATTATTGACGATGGTCCCAATGTTTACGATGTTCCAAAGGTGGTTACGCTAGAAGGTTGGGAGTTCATCAAATATGGAGATGTTTATATGTCTCGCACCTACGAACATTTCTCTTGGCCATATTGCCCTTCCAAATATGACCTGTTCAATTTTGGGGATTACCTGATATATCGTTATAATTATTTAGTAGATAGTGGTTGCCAGGAATGGTACTATTATGAAGGAGGCAATGGCTTGATGATGAAGGCTACTATAGATAGTAATCGAGTATGTTTCTTGCGTGGTGATTATGAACATGTGTATTGGAAGTGTGCCACTCTTCGTTGTGGTTGTATCGTGGTTATGGACAGCAAGCAGGACTACTACCTGGTGGATTCATATTTGAAGAAGACCTATATTGGATGCAATAACCCAAAGAATGAAAATGAAGATCTTCATATTGTAATGCCTCGCCTTGGCAAGAAATACTATGATGAGATGATGTTACAGGAGAAGAAAAAGGAAGCAAGCGAGATGATTCTTTTGCATGAAAAGTCTGTAGCAGGACATGTGGAATTATATCAGGCTGGAAAGAAATGGGGCATAAAAGTGGATGGCAGAGTTGTCGTGCCACCCCTTTATCGCAGCATAGCGCAACCTGTTGGTGCCTATTGTGCCTTTGAAGAGATTCCAAGATATTGGGGTATTATGACCTTAAAAGGCAAGGTGATAGTTGATGCCAAATATGAGAAGGTCGAGATTCGTGATGGAGGGATCGCCGTGGTAACTGATATCACGGGGAAAACACAGACCATCCATCTGAAAGCCTGAGAATATTAACAAAAAAGAGTGTGTCATAAATTTATGATACACTCTTTTTTTTATTTTGTTTAATTACATCTTCTTTATCCGTTTGCGATATTTCCAAAGAAATCGAATGAGGCATCCCAATCCTTCCAGACAGGCTCTCTGCCCAATTCCTTCAATCTCGCATTGATTACCTTGGCGGTACGCTCATCGCTTACGGTGAACTGCTCCAAAGCCTGAGGATAGGTATGGTAACCACCAGGATTTACCTTTGATTCTGCCGACATGGTGGTGACACCCAGTGTTGCCATGTTGTCACGGATGTAGGCTGGCTCACGGGTAGAGTAGGAGATATCTACATCGTGGTCGAAGATACGCATGGCGAAAGTTGCCTGGGCCAACTGCTTATCGGTCATGAAGCAGTTTGGCTGGAAACCTTCGTTCTGTGCAGGGCGCATACGAGGGAAGTTCACGCTGTACTTGGTCTTCCAGTAATGTTTCTGAAGGTAGCGCAGGTGATGAGCCATCATCACTACATCCGTGCGCCATTCCTTCTCCAAGCCGATGAGCACACCCATGCCGATGGAGTGAACGCCTGCCATACCCATGCGGTCGAAACCGTCGCAGCGCCACTCAAACTTGCTCTTCATGCCACGTGGGTGGTAGAGCTTGTAGTGCTCGTGGTTGTAGGTCTCCTGGAAACAGATTACGCCGTTCATACCATGGTCGGCGAGGGTCTTGTAATCCTCAGTAGAGAGCGGCATCACCTCAATCTTCACGTTAGAGAAATACTTCTTGGCAATGTCGATTGCCTTGGCAAGATAAGGGGTGCCAGCCTTTGCTGGGTTCTCGCCCGTAACGAGAAGGATGTTCTCGAATGGAGCCAACTGCTTGATAGCCTTGTACTCGTTCTCAATCTGCTCTGGAGTGAGGATGGTACGAGCCATCGGATTCTCACGATGGAAACCGCAATACACGCAGGAGTTGGAGCATGAATTGGTGATGTAGAGAGGAATGAACATCGACATGGTCTTGCCGAAGCGCTCCTCGGTATATTTGCGGGAAAGACGCGCCATTACCTCCAGGTATGGTTCGGCTGCCGGTGAAATCAGCGCCATGAAGTCGTTCACATCGCAATGATCCTTGGCAAGGGCACGGCGCACATCGTTATCGGTCATTCGAGCAATGCGCTCCGTGGTCTCCTCCCAACTGATATTCTTTAATTCGTCTGAAAACATTTTCTTACTTTTTAAACTTTCTCAAATCGTGTGTCAACTTGGCTGCACAGAAGTTAGGACCACACATGGTGCAGTATTCACCCTCGGTATGACCAGCCTCCTCGAAATACTTCAAGGCAAGCTCTGGGTCGAGTGAGAGGTGGAACTGGTCTCTCCAGCGGAACTCGAAGCGGGCCTTGGAGAGGGCGTTGTCGCGGATAGTTGCACCTGGATGACCCTTAGCCAAATCGGCTGCATGAGCGGCAATCTTATAGGTTACCACACCTGTGCGCACATCTTCCTTGTTAGGCAAGGCGAGGTGCTCCTTTGGTGTTACATAGCAGAGCATAGCGGTGCCGAGCCATGCAATCTGGGCGCCACCGATGGCTGAAGTGATGTGGTCGTAACCTGGAGCGATATCGGTAACCAATGGGCCGAGGGTGTAGAATGGTGCCTCGTGACAGTGGTCGAGCTGGCGCTCCATGTTCTCCTTGATCTTCTGCAATGGCACGTGACCAGGGCCCTCGATGAAGGCCTGTACGTTCTTGTCCCAAGCACGGGTAACGAGTTCGCCCATGGTATCCAACTCGGCAAACTGGGCTGCATCGTTGGCATCGGCAATACAGCCAGGGCGCAGACCATCGCCCAAAGAAAGGGCTACGTCGTACTGTGCCACGATGTCGCAGATGTCGTCGAAGTGCTCATAGAGGAAGCTTTCCTGGTCGTGGTAGAGACACCACTTGCTCATGATACTACCGCCACGGCTCACGATACCGCAGAGACGGCTATCAGCAAGATGCACGTTGTGGCGACGGATGCCGGCATGGATGGTGAAATAGTCAACACCCTGCTCACACTGCTCGATGAGGGTATCACGGAATACTTCCCAGTTCAGGTCCTCTACCTTGCCGTTTACCTTCTCCAAAGCCTGGTAGATAGGCACGGTTCCTACTGGTACAGGACAGTTGCGCACAATCCATTCACGGGTTTCGTGGATGTTGTCGCCGGTAGAGAGGTCCATCAAGGTATCGCCTCCCCACTTGCAAGACCATACAGCCTTATCCACCTCTTCCTCGATGCTGGAGGTAGTGGCAGAGTTACCGATGTTGGTATTGATCTTCACGAGGAAGTTGCGGCCGATGATCATCGGTTCGCTCTCCGGGTGATTGATGTTGGCTGGAAGAACGGCACGTCCGCGTGCAATCTCATCACGCACATACTCAGGGGTGATATGGGTATCGATGCCCAACTCCTGGCAGTTCATGTTCTCGCGGATAGCCACGTACTCCATCTCTGGAGTTACGATGCCAGCCTTTGCGTAAGCCATCTGGGTGATGTGCTTGCCAGCCTGTGCACGGCGAGGCAACTGGATGTGCTCGAAGCGGAGGTGGTCGAGGCTATGGTCAGCAAGACGCTGCTTGCCATACTCGCTGGTAACCTCCTTGAGCTGCTCGGTATCGTTGCGGTCGAGAATCCACTGCTCGCGCATTCTTGGCAAGCCCTTCTTCAAATCTACCTGATAGTTAGGGTCGCTGTAAGGACCGCTGGTATCGTAGATGTAAACCGGAGCGTTTGGCTCTGTATGTGGAATGCCGCGCTCATCCTTCACAACAGTAGGAGTGAGGTTTACCTTGGTCATTCCAACCTTGATCTGTGGGAAGATTTTTCCCTGCATATACGCCTTTTCTCTCTGGGCGTAAGCTTTCTTATCGTTTGGCATAATTTTTTTAAAGGTAAAAAGGTAAAAGGGTAAAAAGGTAAAAAGAACATTCTGCTTCTTTGCCTTCATCCTTCATGCCTTTTATTATATTAAAGGTAAAAAGGTAAAAAGAACATTCTGCTTCTTTGCCTTCATCCTTCATGCCTTTTATTATATTAAAGGTAAAAAGGTAAAAGGGTAAAAAGGTAAAAAGAACATTCTGCTTCTTTGCCTTCATCCTTCATGCCTTTTATTATATTAAAGGTAAAACGGTAAAAAGGTAAAAGGGTAAAAAGAGCGTTCTTGCTTCTTTGCCTTCATCCTTCATGCCTTTGTATATCTATAATTATAATTAGTCGTTGAGGAATGCGGTGAGAGGAGAACTTGCCTCGGCACAATCGCTGATGGCTCCGAGACCTGCCTCGTATGCACGGCGACCGCATACTACTGCTTCCTTGAATGCCTTGGCCATCTCTACAGGGTCACCGGCAACGGCGATGGCTGTGTTGACCAAGCAAGCGCTGGCACCCATCTCCATGGCTTCGGCTGCGTGGCTAGGCGCACCGATACCTGCATCTACTACTACTGGAACAGTAGCCTGTTCGATGATGATCTGCAGGAAGTCCTTCATTCTCAATCCCTTGTTGGTACCGATAGGTGCAGCGAGTGGCATCACGGTAGCAGCACCAGCCTCTTCGAGGTGCTTGCAGAGGGTTGGGTCTGCCTGGCAATATGGCAATACCACGAAACCGAGTTTTACCAGTTTCTCGGTAGCCTTCAGAGTCTCGATAGAGTCTGGAAGAAGATAGCGAGGGTCTGGGTGGATTTCGAGCTTGAGCCAGTTGGTTCCGAAAGCCTCGCGAGCCATCTGTGCTGCGAATACAGCTTCCTCAGCGTTGCGCACGCCACTGGTGTTAGGAAGAAGCTGGATATTTGGGTTCTGCACGATATGAGAGAGCAGGTCGTCCTGCTTGTCTTCGAGTTCGATACGCTTCATGGCAACGGTTACCATTTCTGTTTCAGAAGCCTTGATGGCTTCAGCCATGAGCTGGTTGTTGTTGAACTTTCCTGTTCCGAG
This sequence comes from Prevotella sp. Sow4_E9_plate, assembly GCF_052116205.1. Lineage (NCBI taxonomy): Bacteria > Pseudomonadati > Bacteroidota > Bacteroidia > Bacteroidales > Prevotellaceae > Prevotella > Prevotella sp. Sow4_E9_plate. Next base: position 12,010 of record NZ_JBQKLN010000012.1, read on the forward strand.
GAAGAGGCGGGAGTTGAACTCTCGTCCTGCAATTACTAATTTTTCCATTTTTTTGTATTGTTATTTTTTAATGTTTGCTATTTGAATCCCTTTATCCGCCAGGCGTTCCGACGGTCCTTCATCCGCTAGGCGTTCCGACGGATTTGCAATCCGTCGTTAAAAAATGTTCGACCACTTAACCTGGGGATTTGTAATCCCCTTATCAACCTAGTTTGCTGCGGATTTCAAATCCGCAGATCTTAAATAGGTTGGGACCTTTTTTACGCCGGATTTCAAATCCGGCGGGACGCCTAGCGGGCTTTATTTTTTTGGATGCCTAGCGTTACTTATCTGAATTCCTCCATCATTTCCATGATATCATGGGTTTCTGATGCCGGATCCTTGGCGTTGAGGATGCAGCCGCTGAGTGCGATGCCGTTAACTCCCGTCTTCATGATGTCGGGAATATCCTCCTTGGTGATGCCTCCGATGGCAACGATAGGGATATCGATATTTTCTGCCTTCATCTTCTGGATGATTTCGCGATAGCCTTCAAGACCAAGGATGGGGGAGAGCTTCTCCTTAGTGGTAGTGAAGCGGAACGGACCGCAACCGATATAATCGGCATCAGCCTCATAGTGAGCCTTCACATCCTCGAAGGTGTTTGCCGTTCCGCCGATGATGAAGTCGTCGCCCAGAATCTTGCGGGCCTCGGCAATCGGCATATCGTTCTTGCCCAGATGCACGCCATCTATCTGCAATTCCTTCACCAGCTGTACTCGGTCATCGATGAGGAAGGTTGCATTCTGCTCTTTGCACCATTCCTTGACCTTCAGGGCTATAGGGCGCACCTCCTCATCGGTGGCACCCTTCATGCGGAGCTGAATCCACTTGCATCCGCCAGCCAAGGCCTCACGGATGCCATCGAGATAACTCATCTTCTCATTCTGGTGGGAGATGAACTGGAGTTGAAATCTTTCTAATGATATTTCTGCCATAGTCCTATAAACTTTTATATAAACTATAGATTATCCTCCGCAGAAAGCTTTCACAATCACTATGTCGGCACCTTCCTGGATGAGATGGTTTTCCCATTCATCACGTGGCACCATTTCGTTACTGATGGCTACAGCGCAACCTGTAGCAGGAAGGTCGAGTTCCTGGGCAAGTTCCTTTACGTTCTTTGCCTGAGTTTCTGTCTCTTTGTTGTTGATAGTTACTTTCATCACAGTTCGTTTTTATGATGATATTCATCATGGGAAAAGAAAGATGTTTATCTTTCGCCATCAATGATAATCATCGTTGTTTACTCCTAATAATAATATGTAATCAACACGGAGAACTGTTCTTGAGAAAGTCCGGTATGAATAAAGCCCCTAATCCTAGCAGAAGTTGCACAGAATAGGGGCTCTATCATGATAAGCTTATATCGAATCCCTGCGACAGCATTATCTGTGTCAGGTTCAATGGGTATAATCTCAGCCGAATTTTCAGCACCCCGTGATAATCGTTCGCAAAAGTAATGATATTCTTGGAAAGGAGCAAGAAAGGTGGTTGATTTTTAGGTAATATTAACGGTAGAAGGATAAAAGGTCATACCTTTTGAAATAAATGAGAATTTTTGTTTAGTTTTTTGTTGAATTATTTGGTGGTTTCGGTAAGATATATTAAATTTGCAGTGTAAATATTTTAAAATGTTATAGGTAAAAATGAAAAGTATTAAAATGATGGCTTTGACAGCAGTCACAATTCTTGCGCTGTCATCTTGTGGTACCACTCAGCAGGTGCCTCTTACTGGTAGAACTCATCGTATCTCTGTATCCGATGAGCAGGTCTTGAGCTTGTCTAATCAGGAATACACCAAATATATGGCATCGGCTAAAAAGTCGACAAACGCTGCCAATACTGCCATGGTGCAGCGTGTTGGTAAAAAGTTGGCTAATGCTGTAGAAACTTACCTGAAGAATAATGGCTTTGCCAATGATGTGAAGAATTATGCATGGGAGTTTAATCTCGTACAAGATAAAAACGTCAATGCATTTTGTATGCCTGGCGGCAAGATCGTTGTTTTCGAAGGTTTGTTACCTTATACTCAGAATGAGACTTGTCTGGCTATTGTGTTAGGTCATGAAATTGCTCATGCCGTGGCTAAGCATAGTGCCGAGCAGTTGAGTAAGCAGCAGAACCAGCAGGTAGGTACAGCCATTGTGGGTAGTGTGTTGAATCAGGCTGTAGGTAATGGCGTTGGCGATGTGGCTAGTGCCGTAGCCGGACAGTATTTCTCTTTCCGCAACTTGAAATATTCCCGTGACAACGAGACTGAGGCTGATTACATGGGACTTATCTTTGCTGCCATGGCAGGTTACGACCCTCGGCAGGCAATTCCATTCTGGCAGCGTATGTCGCAAGGTAAGAGCGCCAACCAGAGTGATATCTTCAGTGATCATCCTTCGGACGCCAAGCGTATTGCTGCTCTTCAGAAGGAAATGCCAGAGGCTTTGAAGTATTACAAGCCGGCTACTTCTACCTCCAAGACAGTGAAGACTACGAAGGTGTCAACCAAGAAAACAACTAAAAGAAGAAAGTAGTATTCACTAAATATTAACAACTATGATGGATTATATCTCACAAAATCTTTGGCTGTTCTGGACAGTTATCATGTTCATCTGCCTTATCCTGGAGTTGTCTTCGGGTGACTTCTATGTTACGTGCTTTGCCATCGGTGCTTTGATCAGTATTCCTGTGGCCGTGATGGATGCTCCCTTCTGGGTTCAAGTAGTGGTATGGGCCGTTTGCTCGGTATTGAGCATTCTCTTGATTAGACCACATCTTGTAAAGGCAATAAGACATGGGGCAGATAACAGAAAGAGCAATTATGATGCTTTGGCAGGACAGATTGGTGAAGTGAGTGAGACCATCGTGGCTGGCGGTTTCGGACGCGTGAAACTTGATGGCGATGACTGGAAGGCACAGGCTCCTGATAGTACTGAAGACTTGCTGGTGGGTCAGCGAGTAAGGGTGCTGGGACATGAGTCTATCATTCTGAAAGTAGAAAAAGTTTAATTCTTGTTTCCTGGGAAGAATTAATTATAAAGGTAGAAATAATCATTATTCACTTAATAGCATAAACATCATGAGCATAGGAATTTATGTACTTGCGGCTCTCGTATTGCTCGCACTTGTCGTGGTTAAGAAAACCATCGTTATCATTCCTCAGAGTGAAACGAAAATCATTGAGCGTCTGGGACGTTATTACGCCACCTTGAAGCCAGGTATCAATATCATCATTCCTTTTATCGATCATGCCAAGGAAATCGTGGCTATGAAAAATGGAAGATATACTTATACCAACAGCATTGATCTCCGTGAACAGGTATATGATTTCGACCGACAGAATGTGATTACCAAGGATAATATCCAGATGCAGATTAATGCCTTGCTGTATTTCCAGATTGTAGACCCTTTCAAGAGTGTATATGAAATCAACAATTTGCCAAATGCTATCGAGAAGTTGACTCAGACTACTCTTCGTAATATCATAGGTGAGATGGAATTGGACCAGACCCTGACCTCTCGTGATACCATCAATACTAAACTTCGTGCGGTACTGGATGATGCTACTAATAAGTGGGGTATCAAGGTGAACCGTGTAGAGTTGCAGGATATTACTCCACCGGAAAGTGTATTGCAGGCAATGGAGAAGCAGATGCAGGCAGAACGTAACAAACGTGCTACCATCCTTACCTCTGAAGGTGAGAAAGAGAAGCAGCGTCTGCTTTCTGAGGGTGAGAAGGCTGCCATCGTCAACAAGGCAGAGGCAGCCAAACAGCAGGCTATCCTCAGAGCTGAAGGTGAGGCAACAGCCCGTATCCGCAAGGCAGAGGCAGAGGCTATTGCCATTCAGAAGATTACAGAAGCTGTGGGACAGAGTACAAATCCTGCCAACTATCTCCTTGCCCAGAAGTATATTGCCATGATGCAGGAAGTGGCTCAGGGTAAGGATAATAAGGTGGTTTACCTGCCTTATGAGGCTACTAATCTGATGGGATCTATTGGTGGTATAAAAGATTTGTTTAAAGGTTGATTTTTAATAAACGGTACTTTATTATAAAAAATGAGTAAGAATATATGTATTGTAGCTGGTGCCAGACCAAATTTTATTAAGGTAGCACCAGTTATCAGAGCCATTCGCAATGCCCAGAAGTCGGGCGTTGATGTAGAATATCAATTGGTTTATACAGGAAGAAAGGACGATCCAACACTGGAATCTTCACTCTTTTCTGGCTTGGATATTCAGAGTCCTGACGTTTTCCTTGAGGTGGATTGCGAGAATATGAATGAACTGACGGGTATGGTAATGGCGCAATTCGAGCGTTATCTTCAGGATCATCCTACGGATGTCGTTATCGTTGTTGATGACCTGGCTTCTACCATGGCTGTTGCTATCGTAACCAAGAAGCAGGGCGTGCAGTTGGCTCATATTGCTGCAGGAACCCGCAGTTTTGATATTACGATGCCAAAGGAAATCAATCGTCTTGTGATTGACGGGCTTTCTGACATTCTCTTTACCGCAGGTATTTCCAATAACAGTATTGCCAATAAAGAGGGAGCTGAGCTTTCCAAGGTGTATATGGTAGGTAATGTGCTTATCGATAATATCCGATTCCTGCAGCAGCGTATGCAGCGTCCTGCGGTGATGGATGAGATGCATATGGAAGAAGGCAAGTATATGGTGCTGACCTTGAACCGCAAGGCGATAGTCAATAACATTGATGAGATGAAGAGTCTTATCACAGTTATTGATTCCGTGGCTCGGAAGGCTGGCATCAAGGTCGTGGCTCCATTGCGTGGTAAGGCATTGGGTTTCGTTCTGGCATTCAAGGCTTATCAGGATGTTGCCGATCATCAGTCGGGCATCATGGTGGTACAACCACAGGGTTATCTCGAGTTCTTATATCTTACCGCTCATGCGATGGGCGTCATTACAGATTCCGGTAATGTGGCTGAAGAGGCAACCTTCAATGGCGTGCCTTGTGTTACGCTCAACAGTTATACCGAGCACATGGAGACTGTGACTGTAGGTACCAATGAACTGGTGGCAGAGGACCCTGAAAAATTGCAGAATGCGATGGAAAAAATATTGAATGGTGAATGGAAAAAGGCTGGTATTCCTGACAGATGGGATGGAAGATCTGCAGAACGCATCGTTCAGATTCTTGCTGAATAATCCTTTGAAGAAAGGGGATTCATATAGCATGGAAAAGCGCCCTGAAAAGGCAGAAGCATTGATGTAAAATGCTCTTGCTTTTTCAGGGCGCTTTTTTTATTTTGCTGTATTATTTGGCGTAGGATAATCGTATTTCTTGAAATAAGAAGGAGTTTTATTGTCATACCAGATACCTTCTACATTCAGACCGATGGAGAATGTTTTCTTGTCATTGGTGTATCTGATGCCACCGCCTAACACGTTGGCTCCCGGTACTCCCATTCCATAACCTCCTGGCATAATGCCGTGGCTCCAATAACCTGGATGCATACCAAAGCCATAAGGACCGTAACCGTAGGCACCATATCCGTATGGACCGTAACCGGCATATCTGCCATAGATTGAGTTGTAATTATTGGCAACGCTCAGCTGACCATATACGTAAGCCTCCCAATTCTTGTTGATTTTATATCCTAGAATGCCATAGAGACCACCGTCATGATAACTGTCGCCACCATAATTGGTATTTGTAAGATAAACACCCAATGCCATCCATAACTTTTCGTCCTTACTGAGTGGTGTAAGATAGGTGGCATCTATCGTCTGGGTAAACCCGCCACGATGAGGCGCATGTTTGCCGAAGGTGGCAAAGGCAGAAAGATCAACCGACATATTGAGTCCTTTATGAAGTCCCCAACCGTAATCTCCCCATCCATATCCGTAATCGGTTGGGGTAGGATTGGAAAGGCAAAGACTTGTCTGAAGGCTATCTTGTGCAGAACTGTATACTGCCGTTGGAGCAAGTTCATTAGATGCGGATTCATTGATATGTCGTAACGGAACATAGGAGTTCTGCATAGGCTTTCCGCTATAAATCATCTTTTTGCCATCCTGTAGAATGGTATCGCCTGGCAAAATCCAATCTTCACGAGGACTGTCAAGACTATGCAAAGGCCCGAAACTGATTTGTTGGGCGTATGCATGGGTCATCATCATACAGGCCGACATGAAGAGGATATATAGTCTTTTCTTATTCATTGTATATTGTTTTTTATAAATTCTTTACTCAGATTCCTTAAATCCCAGATTCAGAATGCCATGACCGTCATGTAATTCTACTGAAAAGCAAGAAATAAGACGTAAAGTTGTATTTCAGACGCAAAGTTATAAAGAAAGTTTGAGAAACACTCATCTTTTTAGAATAAAATCGTTATCTTTGCACTCGATAACATAAATAAGGGTAAAAATTGAAGAAAAAATGAAAAAAGTATTCTCTTTATTCACTATTTTGTTCATGATGACTGCAACAGCCGTTCATGCTCAAAATGCAAATATGGGTTCAAAAGGAAATTTGATGGACAAGGCAGCTCTGGATAGTACCATGCAGCTCTTGCCTTGGGAAACTCCTCATGATCCAACCTGTCATCAGGTGATGATCGAAACCAATATGGGCAATATTCTTGTGGCGTTATATAATGATACACCGAAGCATAGAGATAACTTTCTGAAACTTGTGAATTCAGGATTTTACAATGGCTGCATCTTCCAGCGAGTTATCAAGAACTTTATGATACAGGGAGGTGACTATTCTACCCGAAAGGTGACTCCAGGAAAGGTTGAAAAGTTTGATGTTGATTATACCGTGCCTGCTGAAATCATTTATCCTAAATACTATCACAAACGCGGTCAGCTCTGTGCTGCCCGTGAAGGAGATGATGAAAACCCAACCAAGGCTTCGGCTTCTACTGATTTTTATATCACTTGGGGTCGCAATTTCTCTCCACGTCAAATGGAGTATACCGTCAACAAAATGAAGAACGAGGGTAAGAACTATGCCATTCCTTCTGAGCAGATTCAGCAAGGATATATGAAGCATGGAGGAGTGCCACATCTCGATAACGGCTATACCGTCTTTGGAGAGGTGCTGGAAGGTTTGGAAGTGGTAGACAAAATTCAGAATGTAGCCACTAACAAAGAAAATAATGACCGACCTTTAGAGGATGTAGTAATCCTCAAGGCTACACAAGTAAAATAAAATCTATAAATAACTGAAAAAAACATTATTACGATGAAATCTTTAAAGGAATTGTACAGAATTGGTAAGGGACCATCCAGTAGTCATACCATGGGACCTCAGCGTGCAGCAAAGCTGTTTATGGAACGTTGTGCAAATGCCTCTACTTACGAAGTTACCCTCTATGGAAGTCTTGCGGCTACTGGTAAGGGGCACATGACTGATGTTGCTATTGAGGAGGTCTTCAGGCCGCATAAGTTAGTTCACATCATTTGGGAGCCACAGACCTTCCTGCCTTTCCACCCAAACGGGATGAAGTTTGTGGGTAAAGATCTGAATGGTGATATTATTGAAGAGTGGACGGTTTACAGTATTGGTGGTGGTGCTCTTTCTGATGGCACAGATGGCCATGATGAGTTGGGGGCTAAAGATATATATGATTTGAATACCATGCACGAGATTCAGCAATGGTGTTATGATAACGGCCGATCATTCTGGGAGTATGTAGAAAAGTGTGAGGGTAGTGATATTTGGGATTTCCTCGGTACTGTCTGGCAAACAATGAAACAGTCCATCCGTAATGGATTGGATCATGAAGGCGTATTGCCTGGTCCTCTCAAGCTTCAGCGCAAGGCTGCTACTTATTTTATCAAGGCAAGGGGCTATCGTGCCTCTTTGCAGAGCAGAGGATTGGTTTATTCCTATGCTTTGGCTGTAAGTGAAGAAAACGCTTCTGGTGGTACCATCGTGACAGCTCCAACTTGCGGTGCTTGTGGTGTGTTGCCTGCTGTGCTTTATCATATGCACACGGCTCATGATATGAGTGAACAGCGCATCCTTCGTGCTTTGGCTACTGCCGGATTGGTGGGTAATATCGTGAAGCATAATGCTTCTATCAGTGGTGCAGATGTTGGTTGCCAGGGTGAAGTAGGTGTGGCTTGTGCAATGGCTTCGGCTGCAGCCTGTCAGCTCTTTGGTGGAAGTCCTGCACAGGTAGAATATGCTGCCGAGATGGGTTTGGAACATCACTTGGGAATGACCTGCGATCCTGTTTGTGGCTTGGTTCAGATTCCTTGTATTGAGCGTAATGCCTTTGCGGCAGCCCGTGCTTTGGATGCAGATCTCTATGCTTCCTTCTCTGATGGTCATCATAGTGTTTCATTTGATAGAGTGGTGGAGGTGATGCGCCAGACAGGACATGATTTGCCTTCTCTTTATAAGGAAACGAGTGAGGGAGGACTGGCTAAAGGTTTCAATATAAATAAAAATTAATTGAAAAGTTTCGCCTCAAATGGCAGATGTATACATTTTTTTTCGTATCTTTGCAGAAAATTATAGCTATAAAAAATAAATAATGGGATTATTCGGATTTTTCAGTAATAAGAAAAAAGAAACTCTCGATAAGGGTTTGGAAAAAACCAAAGAGAGTGTTTTCGGAAAATTAGCTCGTGCGGTGGCTGGTAAGTCGACCGTAGATGACGATGTGCTTGATGATTTGGAGGAAGTTCTCATCACTTCTGATGTAGGTGTAGAGACTACCGTGAAAATCATTCGTCGCATCGAAGAGCGTGTAGCACGTGATAAATATGTTTCAACTTCAGAGCTCAATCAGATCTTGCGTGAAGAAATCGCCAATCTCTTGTCTGAGAATCATTCTGATGATAATGATGATTGGGATTTGCCTAGCGACCATAAACCATACGTTATTCTCGTGGTTGGCGTGAATGGTGTAGGTAAGACTACCACCATTGGCAAATTGGCTTACCAGTTTAAGAAGGCTGGCAAGAAGGTTTATCTCGGTGCTGCCGATACATTCCGCGCAGCTGCTGTAGAGCAAATCTGTATATGGGGCGAACGTGTCGGGGTGCCTGTTGTAAAACAGCAGATGGGTAGCGATCCTGCCAGTGTGGCTTTTGATGCTCTGCAGAGTGCTAAGGCTAACGGTGCTGACGTAGTTCTGATTGATACAGCCGGTCGTCTTCATAATAAGGTGAACCTGATGAACGAGTTGAAGAAGATTAAGGAAGTGATGAAGAAGGTGCTTCCTGATGCACCTGATGAGGTAATGCTGGTTCTTGATGGCAGTACTGGTCAGAATGCCTTTGAACAGGCTAAGCAATTTTCGGCTGTTACCAATATCACTTCGCTTGCCATCACCAAGCTGGATGGTACAGCAAAGGGTGGTGTTGTTATCGGTATCTCTGATCAGTTGAAGGTACCTGTTAAGTACATTGGACTTGGTGAGGGTATGGAAGATCTCCAGCTTTTCAATAAGCGTGAGTTCGTTGACTCTCTTTTTAAGAAATAGTAGTGAAAAAATAGATGAAGAAAAATCAGATAGATATTATAACTTTGGGTTGTTCGAAGAACCTGGTTGACAGCGAATTGCTCATGAAGCAGTTTGAGGCCAACGGTTATCATTGTACTCATGACCCAAAGCGTCCTCAGGGGGAAATAGCCGTTATCAATACCTGCGGTTTTATAGAAGATGCCAAGCAAGAGAGTATTGATACCATTCTGGAGTTTATCCAGGCTAAGGAAGAAGGAAAACTGAAGAAACTTTATGTAATGGGTTGTCTTTCACAGCGTTATCAGAAGGAACTGGAAGCAGAAATGCCTGAGGTTGATAAGTTTTACGGCAAATTCAATTATAAGCAGTTACTTCACGAATTAGGTAAGGCTGACGTTCCTTCCTGCGATGGACACCGTCATCTTACTACTCCTCGTCATTATGCTTATGTCAAGATAGCAGAGGGCTGTAACCGTCATTGTGCCTATTGTGCCATCCCAATCATTACAGGAAAACATGTTTCTCGCCCTAAGGAGGAGATTTTGAATGAGGTTAGGGAGTTAGTGGCAGAAGGAGTTAAGGAATTTCAGATTATTGCTCAGGAATTAACCTATTATGGTGTTGACCTTGATGGCAAGCATCATATCACAGAGCTTATCAGCGAAATGGCTGATATTCCAGGCGTGAAATGGATTAGATTGCATTATGCTTATCCTAATCAGTTCCCTATGGATCTGCTCGATGTGATGCGCGAGAAACCAAATGTCTGCAAGTATCTTGATATAGCGTTGCAGCATATCAGTGATCACATGCTTTCCCGTATGCACCGTCATGTGTCCAAGCAGGAGACAATAGATCTCTTGAAGGCTATCCGTGAGCGTGTGCCAGGAATTCATATCCGTACTACACTGATGGTTGGTTTCCCTGGTGAGACTAAGGAAGACTTTGACGAATTGATGGATTTTGTACGTGAGCAGCGTTTTGAGCGTATGGGAGCCTTTGCTTATTCTGAAGAAGAGGGAACCTATAGTGCTACTCACTATGAGGATGATGTGCCTGCAGATGTGAAGCAGCGCCGGCTTGATGAATTGATGATTCTTCAGCAGGACATCAGTGCTGATATAGAGGCAGAAAAGGTAGGCAAGGTCTTAAAGGTTATCATCGACCGTAAGGAAGGTGATTATTATATAGGTCGTACAGAATTCTGTTCGCCGGAAGTAGATCCAGAAGTATTGATTCGTGCTACGGAGAAGCGCCTGCGTGTGGGTTGTTTCTATAATGTTAAGATTACTGCAAGCGAAGAGTTTGATCTCTATGGTGAAGTGGTGAAATAATAAATGGCTTATGAATAATAAGGAATTTGTCGCTGAGTTGGCTCAGCAAACTGGTTATTCACAAGATGACACTCAGAAGTTGGTACGTAAGGTTATCGATGCTATGATAACTGAGTTTGAGGATGGCGAGGTTGTCGCTATCCCCAATTTTGGTACGTTTGAGGTAAAGAAGCGTATGGAGCGTGTGGTGGTTAATCCTACTACCAAAAAGCGCCAGTTGGTGCCACCGAAGCTCGTATTAGGATTTCGTCCGGTTGCTGCTGTCAAGGAGAAACTTAAAAATGGAGGGGATGCTGTATGAGTAAGAATAGTCTGAATGGATTGGCTGATAAATTGGCCGAGAAGAGTGGGCTGAGCCAAATTGAGGCAGAACTTTTTATTCGTAAAATGTTTGATGTCTGTCATCAGGGGCTTGCTGCTGATAAGATAGTCAAGATGCGCTGGCTAGGTACTTTCAAGGTTACTTCCGTGAAGGAACGTGAGAGTGTAGATGTGAATACGGGTGAGCGTATCGTTATAGAGGGACGTGATAAGATTTCCTTTACTCCTGATAATATTCTCAAGGAAATTGTCAATAAGCCTTTTGCTCAGTTTGAGACTGTGATTGTGAACGACGGTGTTGATTTCGAGTCAATAGATAAGAAATATGAGGATAGTTTAGAGGATGAGGAGCAAGAGGAATCTCTTGAGAAACCTAAGCCTATAATAGAGGTTGTTGAACCTACGGAAACTCCTTTACCGGACGTTGTTTCAGAAGAAACTACACAGGCTGAAGCTGTTTCCTCTTCAGAACCTACTACTAGTGGAGTTATAGATTTTCTGGATGTTCCTGAAAATCCATCTGAAGATAGTAGTGTGGTGGTGATTGGTGAAGACTCGACGATTGAACCGCAGACAACTGTTTCTCAGGAAGTGCCAACGGAGGAGATTCCTTCATCTGTATCAGATGATATTCAGGCAGATAGCAGGGAGGAAAATTCTAATGCAGAAATTGAGGCTGAGACTGATGCTGAAATTGGGGCCGATGCAGAAATTGAGGCTGAGACTGATGCTGAAATTGGGGCCGATGATGAAGTTGAGATACGTCGTCGTCATTTCATCATTCCAAAATATGTGGTGATTATTGCAAGCTTCACCTTATTATTATTAATAGGAGGCTTGGGATGGTTTGCCTTCAATTACGGGCAGATGGCAGCTCAACGTGATCATCTTGAATTGCAATTGGCGCAATATAAGACGGATAAGAATGTCGTAGCGAAGCCTGCTAATGTGAAGAGTCAAGAGCAACTTCTTCAGGAAAAAGCAAGACAGGACAGTTTGCGTATGGCAAAGGCAAATGATGCCATTAAGGCTGCAGAAAGAGCCGATTCATTAAAATCGGCTGCTGTAGATAAAGAAATGTCTGTAAAGAACTTGAAAACTGATGAAAAGTCTGCAGAACTTAAAAAGAAGTCTGCAACAGATAAAAAGCGGGATAAGGCAGCTGAACATGCAAATGTAGTGTCAGATAAATATGACAGTGACCCAAGGGTTCGTACTGGTGCCTATCGTATCGTAGGTGTAGACCAGGTAGTAACTGTTGGCGAGCATCAGACAATGGCTACACTCAGCAAGCGATATTTAGGTCCTGGTATGGAATGTTATATTGAGGCTCTCAATGGTACCTCTACGATTAAGAGTGGACAGAAGATCAAGATTCCAAAGTTGGAATTGAAAAAGAAGAAGGCAAAATAACATTTGTGTTTATACCAGCTGAAGGGGGATGAGTTAAAGTTGTATGATTCACAATCCGAAGAAATAATACGCCCTGTAAAGGCAAAGGCTTTCATTTTCATGCTTTTGTCCTTACAGGGCGTCTTGATAACAATAAGGGAATACCCGTTTTCACGAGATGCTCTTTTCTTGTTCTTCTCCAAATTGTGCAATGAATTGCTCTTCGGTTATGATAGGAATATTCAATTCATGCGCTTTCTTATTCTTTGAACTTTGTGATTCTGCATCATTGTTGATGAGATAATGGGTGCTCTTGCTCACACTGCCAGTCACTTTACCACCTTGGCTCTCGATGTACGCTTTCAGTTCATTGCGATTTTTATAATGATGTACATCTCCCGTAACTACGAATGTCAAACCATCACACTTCGTACCTTTTTCTATAGGCTCCTGCTTCTCGATGACGAGATGTGGAAGGAGGTGCGCTACATGAGCTCTATTGTCTGCATCATGGAACCAGTTGATGAACTTAGCACTTTTTTCCGGTCCAATGCCATCAATGTCAGCAAAGTCATCACCAAACAAGCTGGTGCTGTTTTGGGCTATATCTATCAATTCCTCTAACGGGTAACGCTCTATCAATTTCTTGGCAACATCACCACCGCAAAGGGGAATGTTGAGCGCATAGAGAAGATGACGCCCATCGGTATGACGGCTTTTTTCTACACTGTTCAGTAAATTGCTGACGCTTTTCTTGCCAAAGCCTTCAAAGTTAGAAATTTTAAAGACTTTCTCTGGTTCTCTGAGTTTATAGAAATCAGCATATTCGCTAATTAATCCTTCATTTACGAATTTCCAGATAGTCTGCTCAGAAATACCTTCGATATTGAGACCTTCTTTGCTGACGAATCTGGCAAATTTCTTCAGTTGCTTTGCTGCACAATGTGGGTTTGTACAATGTAGGGTTTTTGTACCGCTCTCGCTTTCCTGTACTTTGGCTTCAGCATGGCAAACCGGACAGAACTCAGGTATTTCGAAAGTTCCTATAGCTTCAGTGACATGAATCACTTTAGGAATAATCTTATTTGCTTTAATCACCTGCAATTTCGTTCCCTTACCACCGATACCCAAGCGTTCACATTCGCTTACATTGCAGAGAGATGCACGTTGCACAGTGGTTCCTTCCAACTCTACTGGCTTGAAAACGGCAACAGGCGTGATGGTATTTGCAGCACACGACCATTCGATATGGTCTAATTCTGTATCTGCATGTTCGTCTTGCCATTTAAAGGCAAAGCCAGCTCTGGTTGCATGATGGCCCGTAACAGAACCTGTGGCACCATACACGGTATCATCGTAGCAGATAACCAGACCATCGACAGGAAATGGATTTTTCTTGTTGGTTACCTTTTTGGTAAAGACATCAATTTCCTGTAGGATGTGGTCTTCCGTAGGATGCTCTATCAACTGTCGTTCCACAGGATGTAGTCCCAGGTCTTCCAGTAACTGCATACGTTTTCCCCACGATGTGATTTCATGTTCGGTATATACCAGTGTAAATGGAATCCATTGTATATGGCGCTGCTTAACCACTTCTACATCTTTCAGTGAGAGGGATCCTGATGCCAGGTTTCTAGGATTGGCATAGTCGCCTTCACTCTCAATGATGAACTGTTCGAAATCGGCATAGGAGATGACTGCCTCACCACGTACAACAAGATGACCCTTCTCCTTGATTGTTGCTGGAATACCACTGATAGCTGGAGCCAAGTGGGTGATGTTGGTGCCGATATGTCCATTACCACGTGTTACCACCTTGCTGAGACTACCGTTATCGTAAGTTACCACCAAAGTCAGACCGTCCAGCTTCCAGGAAATCCATATCGGGCGGTCTTCAGCCCACTTGACGAGATCGCTCACCTTTTTTGTCTTTGCAAGGGATAGTGCTGCAAATTCATGCTCTTCTTTCTGACCGGCAATCTGGTCTTCAGAAACTTTATTGGTAGGGGAGTTGGGTAGTATTTCACCAGTTTCCTCTTCCAGTTTTTTCAGTTGGTCGAACATGGCGTCCCACTCGTAGTCGGTCATCCGTTCGCCTTCACCATTGTAATAAGCAAGAGAAGCTTGATTGAGTCGTTCAACCAAGCTTCTCATAAGTGATATTTTATCGTTCATTATTTTTCAATTTCCATAGTCGTTTTTTCAAATGCAAATCTCATACCTCTCGTTCCGTAGTTTACTTGTCCGCAGATGCAGAATCCCATTGAAGAGAGAAGATTTATCATAGGTAAGTTGTCGTGATTGGTATCAACCTTGATACTTGGTACTTTTTCTACTTCGCAAAGGCTGTTAACCTTATCGATAAAGATTCGAGCCAATCCTTCTCTCTGGAACATCGGCAAAGTAGCGAAACGATGAATTACATAGTAATCTCCATTCGTTAGCCATTCTCCTTTAAGAAAGTCATATTGTGGTTCTCCGTTCAGCATGACGGCACCATAGACTGCTACTTGATCATCAACCGTGATGACAAAAGCATTACCATTGTCTATGTCGTTTTGAATGTCTTTAACAGACGGATAATCGTTAGTCCACTGGTGTCTTCCAGAAGCAATCATGAGTTTTCTTGCCTGATCTATGACATTCCAGCAAGCTTCAAAATCTTTTTTGTATGCAGGTCTGAAGTCAGTCTTCATATTATCTTTTCCTTTATTATATTAAATCCGCTGCAAATTTAACAAAAAAAAACGAAATAAAAGCGAAAAAGGAGAAAAAACTAAACCAATGTGTCGATTTTTCTCCTTTTTTCTCTATTTTGAGGCTATTATAGCTTCAATTTCTGAAACTATAGTCTTCATAAGATGCCCTAGCATGTTGCTACAAGCTCAAACATTTATCGAGCTCCTTGATGATGGCATCCTTCTGCTCTTTGATGTGCTGGCCGATAAATACGATTTTTATCATTCGGTCACCATACTTGTCATCCCATTCCTTCTCCAGTTGAGGGTTGTTTCTGCGAAGCTCAGCCAATTGGTCAGCTGGCATCGTTGCGAGCCATTGTCCTGCCTGCTTTACAGTTTTCTGCTGTCCTGCTTGTTCGAATACATAGCACATGTCTGGTTCGTCAGCAAAATAGCAGATACCCTTGGCACGTACTACGTCACGAGGCCATTTTCTGGCTACGAATTCATCAAAGAGAGCTAGATCGAATGCCTTACGTCTATAATATACAAAGGTTCCGATTCCGTATTCTTCTACCTCACCACCTTCATGGTCATGGTCGTGATCGTGGTGGTGGTGGTGGCAATGGTCATGAACGTGGTCATGGTCATCGTGATGATGATGTTCATGTTCCTCATGTTCGTGATGATGTTCATGTTCCTCATGTTCATCTTCCTCGCCATTTCTTTCAGCCTCTATCTCCTGAATCCAGCCAGCAGATGTAGCTACAGTCTCCCAATCAAACTTATGGGTATTCACGATTAAATCGAGATCAATATCACCATAGTTGCATTCAAAGATCTCTGCCTTAGGCTGTATGGCACGGATAATCTGCTTGAGATGTTCCAGCTCCTTAGGCTCTACCTCTGCAGCCTTGTTCAAGAGGATGATATTACAGAACTCTATCTGCTGGATAACAAGCGATGCAAGATCTTCCTCGTCAAGATTTGACTTCATCAAATCAGAACCGTTTGCAAACTCATCCTTCATACGGAGAGCATCTACGACGGTTACAATGCTGTCGAGACGCAAGATACCATTCTTGATATACTGAGGTCCCAATGATGGGATAGAGCAGATGGTCTGGGCAATAGGAGCTGGCTCGCAGATGCCGCTAGCTTCGATTACAATATAGTCAAAGCGCTTCATGTCTACGATTTCCTTCAACTGTTCAACCAAGTCCATTTTGAGCGTGCAGCAGATGCAACCGTTCTGCAATGAAACGAGCGAGTCATCTTTCTGACCCACTACGCCACCTTTCTCTATGAGTGCTGCATCAATGTTGACCTCACCAATGTCATTCACAATAACTGCGAAT
The DNA here is from genome assembly GCF_052116205.1 of Prevotella sp. Sow4_E9_plate. Classification (NCBI taxonomy): domain Bacteria; kingdom Pseudomonadati; phylum Bacteroidota; class Bacteroidia; order Bacteroidales; family Prevotellaceae; genus Prevotella; species Prevotella sp. Sow4_E9_plate. The sequence goes on from NZ_JBQKLN010000012.1 coordinate 28,585, forward strand.
TTGATACCTTTCTTATTTGCCAAAATTTTGTTTAGCAGTGTGGTCTTACCACTGCCAAGGTAACCTGTGAGTAGGAGTACCGGAACTTCCTTGTTGTTCATCATTGTAATCAATTAAATTCAATATATATATAGATTATTTGCTGGTAATCTATAATTCCAGATTATTTTCTGTAATTCTCAAGTCCCTTGTGCAGGAAATCGAGATAGGCACTGACGTCCTCCTTGAAGCTGAATGCTGCATTCAAAGGCTTGCCATCGTTGTCTACTGGTACGTAGAAAGGCTGGGCATTGGCACCAAATTTACTTGCCTGCAGATAGCTCCACTTGTCTCCGATGGTGCGGAGTGTACGCTTCTCGCCATTGAATTCTACTTCCATTGGCTGAGGCAACGGAGTCTTGTCATCTACATAAAGAGAGATGAGGACGTAATCCTTTGTCAAAATGTCTGCTACAGTAGGATCTGTCCATACTGATGCTTCCATTTTACGGCAGTTTACGCAGCCAAAACCTGTGAAGTCTATGAGTACTGGCTTACCTGCTGCCTTAGCTGCTGCCATACCGGTTTCGTAGTCCTTGTAAGCAGGTTCTACAGTCTTGGTATTGAGATTGAAATCCTGTGTATTGATAGGTGGAGCGAAAGCGCTGACAGCCTTGCAAGGTGCACCCCAAAGTCCAGGAATCATATATACAGAGAAAGCCAAAGAGCAGAGACCGAGCATGATGCATGGTACAGGCATAGGCTTCTGGATGTCGCCACCAATGGCATCAACCTGGAATTTCAACTTGCCGATGAGATAGAGCCCCAAGAGACCGAAGATGACAATCCAGAGAGAGAGGAATACCTCACGGTCAAGAATGTGCCAGCCGTATGCCAAATCTGCAACAGAAAGGAACTTCAATGAGAATGCCAACTCGATAAAGCCCAGTACAATCTTTACAGTTTCCATCCATGAACCTGACTTAGGAGCTGACTTCAACCATGATGGGAACAAGGCGAAGAGGGTAAATGGAAGTGCCAAAGCAAGGGCAAAACCAAACATACCGATGGTAGGAGCCAGCCAATCGCCAGAAGTAACAGTTTGTACTAAAAGCAATCCGATGATAGGAGCGGTACAAGAGAAACTTACGAGCACGAGTGTGAAAGCCATCAGGAAAATGCTGATCATACCTGTAGTGCTGGAAGCCTTGCTGTCTACGGCATTTCCCCAACTGTCTGGCAATTTGATTTCAAACCATCCGAAGAATGAGAAGGCGAAAACTGCCAAGAGCAGGAAGAGGATGATATTGAACACAGCACTGGTGCTGAGTGCATTCAAGGTGCTAGGACCTGCAATGGCTGTAACGGCAAGACCGAGAACCAAATAGATGACAACAATGCTCAATCCGTATGTACAAGCATCGCGAATACCCTTTTTCTTATCGTTCTTAGCTCGTTTGAGGAAGAAGCTTACAGTCATAGGGATGATAGGCCAGATACATGGCATGACAAGTGCTAGAAGTCCGCCTACAAAGCCAATGATAAAGATATAGAAGAGTGAGTGGTTTGCAATGTCGTTATTGCCACCGAAATTCTGAAGCTCTTTTACTACTGGAGCCCACCAGGCCTTTGCGTCATCACTATCTACAGATAATGCAGCATCGATATTGGCTGTACTGTCCATCTTTTCAGCTACTCCCTGAAGTGAAGAAGAGTCGGTGTTGGCCTTGACGGCATCAATGACTTCAGGACCGTTAGCCTTGGCTGCGTCCTTACTGTCAGTCTCAGCCTTGCCATCTACTGCTGGAGATTTTCCACTCTTCTTGAAACTTGCCTCGCTAGGAGGAAGGCAATTCTGGTCGCTGCACGCACCGTATTCAACGTATGCATCGATATGGTAGTTTGGCTTGACAAACTTCACTTTCTGAACGAAGGTAACGCTGCCTTCAAAATAACGTAGCTTCATCTCGAAGAGTGGGTCAAACTTACTAATCTCGTTACCACGAGCTTGAAGTTTGCCAACCAACTCTACACCATCCATCTTGTTGACATTGAAAGTAGCTGAGATAGGTCCGTCTGCTCCCAATCCTGTAGAATAGACATGCCATCCCGATTGGATTTTACCATTAAATACGATTTCCGCTATTGCGGTACCATTGGTCTTGAGCGAAGTAGAGAACTTGACTGGGTTCACCATCTGCGCCTGCGCCAACATTACTACTAGGAGTAATTGTAAAACTGCAAAAATTTTTTTCATTTCTATATTTGTATTAATTTTGAATGCAAAGTTACGAATTAATACTTATAAATACGCCTATAATTTTGATTCGGGTATAGGTCTTTTTATTTTTTTAAGAAAAAATGCTATAAAAACATCTGTTATTCTTGGTGGTTAACCTTTTTTTCTGTAATTTTGCGCAAAAATTTAGTATGCAGAAAAGAATACTGTACATATTCTGTCTTTGGATAGCCACCATGAGTATCATGCTATCTACGGTGATGACATATCATCACCACAAAGGGCGTATCTGTATGGTAGAAGAACAATGTGAGCAGGACGGCAATATCAATGATGAGCATACTGAGCATAATGATCAGGAGAGCGAAGGTGATCGTGAGAACTGTAGCGTTCGTCAAATGCATCAGTTTGTAGTCAATTCCAAGGTGGTGAAGAATATCCGCAAGTTGCTGGTAGATGAGAACCATCAGTTTGTGGTCTTGTCTTGTTCTTCCCTTTTAACCCTCCCTCGTCTCTCACTCATTTCAGTGAGATGGCAGCATGTGGCTGCTTCTCCTCTTGCTGAGGAACTGGCGGCAGGCTATAGTAGACGGGGACCTCCTTCTATTTTATGATTTTACAAGTTTGCCACTTGGTTGCAGAAATCGGTTTGAAGATTCGAATGCAACTGAGTTGCAAGATTTTTTGTATACTTTTGCCAACGGATTTTTGATAAGATTCGTTGTGTGAAATAGTTGTGTAGAATTATAAAATAGAAGAAAAGACAAACATGAAAAGAGTAATTTTGATTGTCGCCGTTACGGCGATAGCCTGGGCTGGATTCGCTTTCTTGGCGAAACAGAACGGCTCAGAGGCTCATGCACACGAGGAGCATGAGCATGAAGAAGTGGATTTTGATCATATTCCGTTGACAGCCAAGCAGGTCAGCACCGTAGATTTGAAGATGGGTGAGGCTGTGGAGCGCGAGATGGATGCCACTATAGAAGCAAAAGGATCGCTTGTACTGCGTGCACAGGCGATGGGTGATGTTGCCTCCTTGATGGGCGGTATCGTGAAATCTATTTTTGTAAAAGAAGGGCAGCTTGTTCATAGAGGACAGATTGTTGCTTCTGTTGAAAATACAGATGTGGTAAGTCTTCAGCGTGAGTATTACTCTGCTGCCAAGGAGTGTGAACTTGCCAAGGCTGATTTGGAGCGCCAACTTCTGCTCAGTAAGCAGGGAGCGGGTGTGAAGCGCACCTTACAGCAGACTCGGAAAGATTACCAAGTGGCTCATGCCAATCTTTTGGGTATTGGCAGACAGCTCGCTCAGATGGGCATTTCTACTTCGGCTGTTGCCAAAGGTAAGTTTACTACGGCTTTTCCTCTTCGTGCACCTATCTCCGGTGTTGTCAGTCAGTTGACGGCAAGTCTGGGTAGTTATGCAGATATGCAGACTCCACTGATGAAAATTCGAAATACTCAGGCAGTGGAATGCGATCTGAATGTTTTTGAGAAAGATTTGGCCAAGGTGAAGGTGGGTAATCGTGTAACTCTCTCTTTGACCAATCAGCCTGGTGTCAAGCTGTCTGGTACAGTTTATGGTATGAACCAATACTTTAACGACGGTTCGAAATCTGTTGCTGTTCATATAAAAATGGATGATTCTTCATTGAAAACAAGTCGTATCAATCATATCAAACTCTTTGATGGTATGTATGTGAGTGGACAGATTGCTACTGGTTCACAGAGATGTCTTGCCTTGCCTTCTGAAGCAATTGTTTCTACCGATGGTAAGCAGTATGTCTTTGCTCTCAATGGAGAACCAAAGAAGGGTGAGTATAGTTTCTCCCGACATGAGGTTAGCACTGGCGTTACAGGCGGTGGATTTACAGAAGTGAAGCTTTGCGACCATCTGAAGGCAGGCAAGAAGATAGTTACCGACAATGCGTTCTATCTCGCATCGCTTACAGGCGAACATGGTGAACATGCTCACTAAGCTTTAGTTGATTATTTATCAATAGACAGTAAAAGATTTTAGATTAAAGCTTATGTTTCAGAAATTGATTACTTATTCCATTCGCCATAAGCTGGTGATTGGAGTTCTCTCTATAGCCCTAATGGTATGGGGCATCTGGTCGCTTGTTCATCTTCCATTTGATTCTACTCCTGATATTACTGATAATCAGGTTCAGGTGATAACCCAAGCCCCTTCTCTTGGAGCGCAAGAAGTGGAACAATATGTTACCACTCCTGTGGAAATGGCGCTCGCCAATATTCCTAGGCTTCAGGAACGTAGAAGTATTTCCCGTAGCGGTCTCTCCGTCATCACCTTGGTGTTTGATGATCATGCAGATATCTATTGGGCTCGCTCGCAGGTGAGCCAAGTACTGACTCAGGTAGAGAAAGAGTTGCCAAAGAATACTGATACTGAAATGGGACCCATTGCTACCGGATTGGGTGAAATCTACCATTATACGGTAAGGGCCAAGGAAGGATATGAGCATAAATACTCTCTTACCCAATTGCGAACTTTGCAGGACTGGATAGTAAGAAAGCAACTTTCAGGAACTCCCGGTGTTGCAGAAGTGAGCGGTTGGGGTGGTTACGTGAAGCAATATGAGGTGGCAGTGAATACTGACCAGCTGAATGCCAACAATATTACCGTTAGCGAAGTTTTTGATGCGCTGGAAAAGAACAATGCCAATACCGGTGGCAGTTATATAGAAGAAAATGCCAACCAATATTATATCCGTGGTATCGGAACCGTCAAGAGTTTGGAGGATATTGCCAATATCACGGTGAAGACTGCTGGCGGTACACCGGTTAAGGTGAGCGATGTAGCTAAGGTTCAGTTAGGACATGCGACGAGATTTGGTGCTGTAACCCGCAATGGAGAAGGTGAGGTTGTGGCTGGTATCGCCATCATGTTGAAAGGCGAAAACTTTCAGGAAGTAAGCCACAATGTGAAGGAGCGTATTCAGCAGATTCAGAAATTGCTGCCAGAAGGCGTTGTGATAGAGCCGTTCATTGACCGTACCAACCTGGTGGATAGAGTAGAGGGTACCATTGCCCGAAACCTGATAGAAGGTGGACTCATTGTTATCTTTGTGCTGGTTATCTTCTTAGGTAATTGGCGTGCGGGTTTGGTGGTAGCCAGTGTGATTCCGCTCAGTATGCTCTTTGCATTCGGTATGATGAAGACTTTCGGTATTGATGGCAACCTGATGTCGCTCGGAGCTATCGACTTTGGAATGATAGTGGATTCTGCCGTTATTATGGTTGAGGCGGTAGTAACACATATTAATACGGGGCATTTTTCGCAGCCAGAAGTGAGGGCTGCTTATCTGGCTCAAAGTCAGAATGGCGGACAGAATATTCCATTTGCTCTTACACAGAAGCAGATGGATGAAGAGGTGCATTTTTCAGCTTCACGCATCCGACAGAGTGCTGCGTTCGGAGAAATTATGATCATGATAGTTTATATTCCGCTGATGACCTTGGTTGGGATTGAAGGGAAGATGTTCCGTCCGATGGCGCTGACTGTTTTCTTCGCCATCCTTGGCGCTTTCATTCTTTCGCTTACCTATGTGCCAATGGCCAGCTCACTGTTGTTGAGTCGCAAGGTACATAACCGAAAGACATTCTCTGATAAGATGATAGAGAAACTCCAAGGTTGGTATCGACCTGTCCTTGACTGGGTGTTGGCGCGCAATAAAGATGTCATTACTGCCGCTATCGGATTGTTCTGTGTCAGTATCATGGGCTTCAAGTTCCTTGGCGGCGAGTTTATTCCTAGTTTGGAAGAAGGTGATTTCGCTGTAGAGATGAGTATGGCACAAGGTACTTCGCTCTCTCAGATGGTGGAATGTTGTACCAAGGCAGAAAAGCTGCTGAAGGCGCAGTATCCGGAAGTCAAACAGGTGGTGAGCCGCATTGGTAGTGCAGAGATTCCTACAGACCCGATGCCTATAGAACGTGCTGACATCATGATTGCCCTCAAACCGAAGGCAGAATGGACGTCTGCAGAAACTACTCCGGAGTTGATGGAGAAGATGGAGGAGACCTTGAAGGCGATTCCTGGTTTGGAAGCTGAGATTTCGCAACCTATACAGATGCGTAACAATGAGTTGCTGACGGGTATCAAACAGGACGTGGCTATCAAAATCTTCGGTGAAGACCTTGATGTCTTGACTTCTGAAGCCGGAAAGGTAAAGAAGTTGATAGAGCGTGTACCGGGTGTGAGTGGCATTTTTGTAGAGGAAGTATCGGGTTTGCCTCAGATTCAGGTGAAATACAATCATGAACGCATGGCTTCTTATGGAGTGAGCGTAGATGAAATCAATCAGGTCTTGGAAACCACCTTTGCTGGTGCAGTAGCTGGTGCACTTTATGAAGGTGATAAGAAGTTTGATGTTGTGCTTCGTATGGATCCTTCTCAGCGTAATGCAGAGTCCCTACAGGAATTGAGTATTCCATTGGCTGATGGTTCTAAGATTCCTCTTTCTCAGATTACGGATATCGTCTATGAGCCAGCTCCGGCACAGGTGTCTCATGAAAATGGTGCCCGTCGCATCTATGTGGGATTCAATGTAAAGGGGAGAGACGTGCAGAGTACTGTAGAGGATATTCAGGAAATTCTCGATGAAAAGTTGAAGCTGCCGGAGGGCTACTATTATAATTATGGTGGCGAGTTTGAAAACCTGCAGAGTGCAACGCAGCGTTTGATGGTGGTAATACCGATAGCGCTTGTCATCATCTTGCTGCTGCTTTATGCTACGGTCAAGAATGTTCGAGAGTCGCTCTTCGTGTTCTCTGCCATTCCTTTGGCAGCAATCGGTGGTGTTTGGGCTTTATGGTTCAGGGGAATGCCGTTTAGTATTTCGGCTGGTGTTGGGTTCATTGCTCTTTTTGGTGTGGCAGTTCTCAATGGCATTGTACTCATCGGACAGATGAATCAGATGCAGCGTGAAGAGAAGGCTTCGCCTGATAACACTTCTGCCAATCTCTCAGAAGTGATTCATCATCGCATCATCGAGAGTTGTATGGTTCGTTTGCGCCCTGTCTTAATGACAGCTCTTGTTGCTTCTATGGGTTTCTTGCCAATGGCACTTTCGCAGGGCGATGGTGCAGAGGTGCAGCGCCCGTTGGCTACTGTAGTGATAGGTGGCTTGATAACAAGTACGTTGCTCACATTGCTTGTGTTGCCATCCATCTACAAGACTTTTACTAAAAAATAACTTATCATGAAGAAGTATATAGGAACATTTAGAAAGGTAACATTCTCGGTCATGATATTGTTGCTGCCAGGAACAGTCCATGCCCAGTTTCTTGATGCGAGTCTGCCGGGGAAGAAAATGACTTTGCAGCAGTGTTTTGATCTGGCTGAACAGCAGAATCTCTCGCTTCAGGCAGGGAGAAAAACGATAGAACGTGCCAAGGTAATGGAAGGTACAGCTTGGGATGTTGATAAAACCGAGGTGGCTTTCTCTCAGAATCCTGCTTCGAGCGGTGATACAGATAATGGACTTACCTTCTCTCAGAGCATCGATTTTCCTACTGTCTATGCAGCTAGGAAGAAACAGTTGAAAGCAGAGACGCAGGCTGAAAAGAGCAGATTGAATGTGTCCAGGCAACAGTTGAAGCAGGAAATCGCTTCTACTTATTATGCGATGCTGTATCAGACCTATCGTCTGAGTATTCTTCAACGTCTTGATTCTATACTGAATCGTTATTGTGATATTGCCGGCAAACGATACAAGGCGGGAGAAACCCGCCAGTTGGAAGTACTTACCTCAGAGCGTCTGCGTGATGAGAATCAGGTGGAGATGAGAAATGTGAAGTCGGAGGCAGAGAATCAACAGATGATTTTGATGAATCTGCTGAATTCAGACCAGCCTATATTGCCGTCAGAGTCTCATCTTATCATATTGGATTCATCAATCAGTAGTTCGTTTAATTACCAGCAGACGGCTGATGCCCAGTATCAGCAGGACCGCCTGAAGGTACTCGATCAGGAGATAAAAAGTGCAAAGACCGGTTATGCGCCTTCGCTTTCTCTGGCTTTGCGTTCGCAGTTGCTGATTTCCAGTTGGGATCCATATCATATCGACCGTCAGCGTTTTACAGAGGGTAATTTCTTCGGTTTTGAAATTGGTGTGGGTGTACCTCTTTTTTATGGGGCAACCAAGGCCAAGGTGAAGGCTGCAAGGAAAGACCGGGAGCTGGCAGAGCTGAATATGCAGCAGGAACGCCGCGAGAAAGAACGTGATTACCGGTTGTGGTATAACCGTTTGCAGAATGCTACGAAGAAGTTGCAATATTACAACGGAGAGAATATTGATAAAGCCAATGAGATAGTTCGTCTGAGTACCACGGAATATGAGAATGGTGAAATCAATTATGTGGAATATGTGAATGCCTTGAACGAGGCAATCGATATGAGAATGAAACAAGCTGATGTTATCAATGAATACAATGAGGCTGTACTTGCCTTGATGGCGCTTAATAATAGCTTGTAGAATGATACTTTAAAAAAATAAAGCCCCTGTGCTCTTTTTTTAGGCACAGGGGCTTCGCTTTATGTTTTTAATGAAGTGTTATTGATTCTTCCTTTTTTATTTGAAAGTCAACTCATCCTTACCAGGGCATTTCCCGACATTGATGATGCTTCCTTTTTCCAATTTACCCTGCATCAGCAACTCGCAGACTCCATCTTCTATATAGGTTTGGATGGCGCGCTTCAATGGACGAGCACCAAATTGTACATCATATCCCTTCTCGGCAACCAGCTGCTTTGCCTTTTCTGTTATCTGGAAGCCATAACCCATATCGTTGATGCGCTTGATGAGCGAACTGAGTTCCAGGTCGATGATTCGCTTGATGGCATTGATGTCGAGCTGGTCGAAGGTGATAATCTCGTCAAGGCGATTCAGAAATTCCGGTGCAAACTGCTTGCTCAGACTCTTCTGTATCACATTGCGGGCGTATTCCTTGTCCGTATCCGACATGGTGGCAACATTACCTATACTGCCAGACTTGAAGCCGACACCCTTGCCGAACTCTTTTAGCTGACGGGTTCCGGCATTTGAAGTCATAATGATGATGGTATTGCGGAAGTCGATGAGACGTCCATTGCCATCTGTGAGTCTACCTTCGTCAAGTACTTGCAGAAGCATGTTGAAAATCTTGCCGCTAGCTTTCTCTATCTCATCGAGTAAGACGATGCTGTAAGGCTTGCGTCTAACCTTCTCGGTAAGTTGACCACCTTCATTATATCCTACGTATCCCGGAGGTGCACCAACCAGTCTGGATGAGTTGAACTCATCAGCGTATTCGCTCATGTCTATGCGGATCAGTGCACTGGAATCTCCGTAAACTTCTTCAGCAAGTTTTTTTGCCAGATATGTCTTTCCAACACCTGTAGGACCCAGGAACATGAATACTCCTATTGGATGATTTGGATCTCGCAAGCCGATACGATTGCGCTGTATAGCTTTTACAATCTTGTCTACGGCATTATCTTGTGCGATGACCTTACTCTTCAATTTTTCTGCCATCTTCAAGAGTCTGCTATTCTCAGCCTCAGCCATACGTTGTACCGGAACACCAGTCATTTTGCTCACCACGGCAGTAATGTCATCTACTTCTACTGGTGTGCGATGACTGTCGCTTTCTCCGTTTTGCCATTTTTCTCTGGCACGTGTCAGCATCTTCTCCATTTGGGCTTGCTGGTCACGATAAGCAGCGGCCAATTCATAATTTTGATTCGCTACAGCATTTTGCTTATTTGTAATCAATACTTCTATATTATGCTCCAATTCCAGAATGTCATCAGGAATGCTTGCATTCTTAAGATGTACGCGCGAGCCGACCTCGTCAAGAATATCTATTGCCTTGTCTGGGAAGAAACGGTCAGTAACATATCTGTCAGTCAGTTTCACACATGCTTCCAATGCTTCATCACTATAGGTAACCTCATGGAATTTCTCATAGGTGTTCTTGATGTTATGAAGTATCCGCAGTGTCTCCTCTGGCGTTGTCGGATTGATGATTATCTTTTGAAATCGTCTTTCCAGTGCACCGTCTTTCTCAATACTCTTGCGATATTCATCCAGTGTTGTTGCACCGATGCATTGTATTACTCCACGAGCCAGAGCCGGTTTCAGGATGTTGGCTGCGTCCATGGCACCTTCAGCTCCTCCTGCACCGATGAGCGTATGAATCTCATCGATGAAGAGGATTATTTCCGGGTGCGTCTCCAGTTCGTTCACGATTCCCTTGATACGCTCTTCGAAGGAACCGCGATATTTAGTGCCTGCGACAAGACTCGTAAGATCGAGACTGATGACACGCTTATCAAAGAGGAGTGGGGCAGACTGGTGGTTCTTGATGAGTTGGGCTAACCCTTCAACGATAGCACTCTTACCCACGCCTGGTTCACCAATGAGAACAGGATTGTTCTTCTTGCGGCGTCCCAGAATCTCCATCACTCTCTGTACCTCGTTTTCTCTTCCAACCATAGGGTCGAGAATTCCCTTAGCTGCATCCTGAGTTAAATCGTGACCATATTTGTCTATGAAAGGAGTGTTTGTCTTAGTCTTTTTCTCCTCTTTCTTAGCCGTTTTCTTATTGTCTTCAGGATTGCTGTTTAGGTCCAGGGGCTCATCGTCTGAATCCAGGAGGTTAGCTTTCGGACGTTTACTTTTCTGTTCCATATCTTCTTCTGTTTCAACTTCGTCATTCTCGTTGTTTTCATCTACAGCCAACTCACTTTCTGCATGAGTATCCTCTATGTCTGTTTCAGTAATCTCTCCATGTTCCATTTCTGAATCTTCAGCCTCTGCAATCTCTTCTGCCTGATGTTTTGCTTCATCATCCGCTTTCCTGTTTTGGTTTTTCAGATAATCTCTGAGACTATCGTAGGTGATTCCATTGCCGGAAAGCAAATTGGAAATAGGATTATTGTTCTGTTTCAGCAGAGCCAGAAGTACATGCTTAGGCTCCACATAAGGTGAATTGTCGCAGATATAAGCCTCCTTAATTGCATTACGCATCAGCTCGGAAGCTGTTGCGTCCAAAGAAGGAGTTCCCAGTTCAGATTCTTCTGAGTCGCAATTTGGTTCTTTCGCAATTTCTTGATTGAGTGAATTTTCAAGAACGTTGATGTCGACCCTGAATCCTGTCTCCAATATGTAGTTTATCTCTTTATTCTTTCGCACGAATTCCAAGATTAGATGTTCTATCGTAATCTTGTTGCCATGGCGGCGAGCTACATTCTCACCACACTGCGCTAGAATCTTCTGTATATGTTCAAATGGATTTTGCATATTCTATATTCCTTTCTTAATAAAGTAGTGCAAAGTTACAAATTATTTTGGTATTTGCAAACCTCCAGCCAACTTTTTTCTTTCTCAAAAGACAAATAATGCTAAAAGATTCATTTTTTTTGCCTGTAAAGCGTTTGAGTATGGATATTTTTTTGTATCTTTGTCGAGATTTTTGGAGAGGCAAAACGGCTTAGAACGCAAATAAATGCCCTTCTGAGCGATTTTCCATTAAAATCATGGTAATAAAAATACATAAACATAAATATAAGAAATGGACGAAAATCAGACAATGGATCATGATAGAATCATGAAAATCAACATTGAGGAGGAGATGAAGTCTAGCTACATCGACTATTCGATGTCAGTGATTGTGGCTCGTGCCCTTCCTGATGTACGTGATGGTTTCAAGCCTGTGCACCGCCGTATTCTTTACGGTATGCTGGGAATTGGAAACACCAGTGACAAACCATATAAGAAATGTGCGCGTGTTGTAGGTGAGGTGCTCGGTAAGTACCACCCACACGGTGACTCTTCCGTATATGGTGCCTTGGTTCGTATGGGTCAGGAATGGAATATGCGATATACTCTCATCGACGGACAGGGTAATTTCGGTTCTGTGGATGGCGACTCTCCTGCTGCTATGCGTTATACAGAGTGCCGTCTTTCAAAGATGGGTGAACACATCATGGACGACCTCGATAAGGAGACCGTTGACATGATGAACAACTTTGATGATACGCTCCAGGAGCCTACCGTCATGCCAACAAAGATTCCTAATCTCCTTGTGAATGGCGGTAATGGTATTGCTGTAGGTATGGCTACAAATATCCCTACCCATAACTTGGGCGAGGTGATTGATGGTTGCTGTGCTTATATCGATAATCCTGATATCGATACTGATGGCTTGATGCAGTATATTCCTGCTCCTGACTTCCCTACAGGTGCTACTATCTATGGTATCCAGGGTGTGAAGGATGCCTACGAGACAGGTAAGGGTAGAATCGTGGTTCGTGCTACTGCCGAAATAGAAAGCGGTGAAAGCCATGATAAGATTGTAATCACTGAGATTCCTTACGGAGTTAACAAGGAGCAGCTCGTAATGGCAATTGCAGATCTTGCCAAGGAAGGTAAGGTTGATGGAATTGCTAACGTGAACGATGAGTCCGGTCGTCAGGGTATGCGTATCGTTGTCGATGTAAAGCGTGATTCCAATGCCAATGTTCTCTTGAACAAACTCTTCAAGTTGACAGCTCTTCAGAGTTCATTCTCTGTGAATTGCATTGCTTTGGTCAATGGACGTCCACGTCTCTTGAGTTTGAAGGAATGCGTGAAGTACTTCGTTGACCATCGTCATGATGTAACAATCCGTCGTACTCAGTTCGAGTTGAAGAAGGCACAGGAGCGTGCTCACATTCTTGAAGGTCTGATTATCGCTTGTGATAATATTGATGAGGTAGTACATATCATTCGTGCCAGCAAGACTCCATCTGATGCTCAGCGCAACTTGGAGAAGCGTTTTGAACTGGATGAACTGCAGAGTAAGGCAATCGTAGACATGCGACTCAGTCAGTTGACAGGCTTGCGTCTGGAGCAGTTGCATAACGAGTTCAATGAGTTGATGAAGACCATCGACTACTTGAATCAGATCTTGAATGACCCTGAGCTTTGCAAGAAGGTAATGAAGGATGAACTCAATGAGGTGAAGGAAAAGTATGGTGATGCTCGCCGTACCATGATTAAGCCAGATGATCATGAGTTCAATCCAGAGGATTTCTATCCAAATGATCCTGTGGTTATTACCGTGAGTCACCTTGGTTATATCAAGCGTACTCCATTGTCAGAGTTCCGTGAACAGGCTCGTGGAGGTGTAGGTTCTAAGGGTGCACGTACTCGTGATAAGGACTTCACTGAGTATATCTATCCTGCAACTATGCACCAGACCATGCTGTTCTTTACCAAAAAGGGACGTTGCTACTGGCTCAAGTGCTATGAGATTCCTGAGGGCGACCGCAATTCAAAGGGTCGTGCTATCCAGAACCTCCTCAATATCGAGAATGATGATCAGGTAAATGCATTCCTCCGCCTGAGAGGCTTGAATGATGCCGAATTTATCAATAATCACTATGTAGTCTTTGCTACCAAGAACGGTACAGTGAAGAAGACATGTCTCGAGGCATATTCACGTCCACGTACTAACGGTGTGATTGCCATCAACATCGTAGAGGGTGATGAGGTGGTAGATGTTCGTTTGACAAATGGTCATAACGAGTTGATTCTTGCCAACAGAAACGGTCGTGCCGTTCGTTTTGATGAGAATCAGATCCGTACCATGGGACGTACTTCTACCGGTGTCCGCGGTATGCGTCTTGATGAGGGCGATGATGCCTTGATTGGTATGATTGTAGTCAATGATCCTGAGAAGGAAACCGTGATGGTTGTCAGCGAGCAGGGTTATGGTAAGCGTTCTGACGTAGTAGATTACCGTGTAACCAACCGTGGCGGTAAGGGTGTGAAGACTCTTAACATTACAGAAAAGACCGGTCGTCTGGTAGCTATCAAGAACGTAACCGATGATAACGACCTCATGATTATCAATCAGAGTGGAATCGTGATTCGTCTTGCTGTTGCCGATTGCCGTATCATGGGTCGTGCTACTCAGGGAGTCCGCCTCATCAATCTGGCTAAGAAGAATGATGTCATTGCTAGCGTATGTAAGGTGATGAGTTCAGAACTCGAAGCTTCTGTAGAAGAGGAGAGCCGTTCAGCTTGGGCAAAGAAGAGCGAGGAAATAGAAAACGATACTGTTGGTGCCAAGACTGCTGAAGAAGCAGCTGAGGCAGAAGCTCAGTTGGAGAATCAAGATGACGAGAATGTTCAGGAGTAATCCCCTGAACACTCGTTCATATCATATTGACGAAGCGTAACAAATTATAAATTTCAACTTTTTAAACTTTAAACAAAATGAAAAAGTTAATCGTAGCTGCTATGTTGGTACTAGGTGCCACATCAGCATTCGCAGGTGACAGTGATGCACTCAAGGCTGTCATGAAGGCAAAGACTTATGCTGAGGCTGAGGCTTTGGTAAAGCAGAACTTGGGTCAGTTTGCTAATGATGCAGAGAAGGCTAAGGCTTACAACAAGTTGGTAGACCTTAGTATGAAGGATTTTAACGATCAGCAGTCTATTCAGCAGACCAATCAGCTCATGAAGAAGAATGATCCTGTTGATGAGAATGTAATGAACGAGGGCGCTTACAATGCTTTGATGAACGCTATCGAGTGCTACAAGTACGATCAGCTTCCTAATGCAAAGGGTAAGGTGTCTCCTAAGTTCAATGGCAATGCTTCCCGCGTTTGGGGTGCTCGCCAGCAGCTTGTTAATGCAGGTCAGACTGCAGCTCAGAACAATAAGGCTGATGATGTTTTGAAGTATTGGGGTGCATTCTTGGATACTGATGCTGAGCCTCTCTTCGCATCTATTGATGCTAAGCAGAAGGAAGGTGAGAAGGAGTATATCGGTCAGGTTGCTCTCTTCGCAGCTCGTTATGCTTATCAGGCTAAGGATGCTGCTCGTTGCGAGAAGTATTGCGACATTGCCATGACAAGCGAGAAGGAGGCTAAGGATGCTCTTAACCTCAAGCTCTATGTAATGAAGGATGGTTTGAAGACTAAGGAAGACTCTTTGAACTACGTTAACAAGCTGAAGGATCTCTATGCTAAGGATCCATCTAATGAGGTAATGCTCGATGGCTTGAACTCTATGTATTCTGCCTTGAAGATGGAGAAAGAGCAGACTGAGCTTTTGGATGCAGCTATCGCTAAGGATCCTAAGAACTTCGTAGCTCTTGCCAACAAGGGTATGATGTACATTCAGAAGAACGATGCTGACAATGCAATCAAGTGCCTCAAGCAGGCTCTCGAAGCAAAGCCAGACAATGTTGTAGTGATGACATATCTTGGTGCTTGCTACAACAGCAAGGCTGGTGATATCCAGGCTGTTCAGGGCCGTAAGGTAGTTTTTCAGGAGGCAATCAAGATTCTTGATAAGGCTAAGGAACTCGATCCAGAGAAGGCACAGGCTAACTGGGGTTACACCCGTTACCAGGCTTACTATGGTTACTATGGTCCTAATGCACCTGAGACCAAGAAGGCTGAGGAAGAGAGCAAGTAATCACATAGGATGATATGAAATTATAATCGCCTTGCCGAATAATCGGTAAGGCGATTTTTTAGGCAGCCCAAAATGATTTCGGTCACTGCATAGCAGGAGTTATACGCTTGCACATCACTTGTTATGCGTGTGCATATCAGCTGCTATGCAAGTGCACAACAGCTGTTGTGCGGTTTCAGATATTATCTATATCGGTGAAACTTACGGTCTTTTTCAACAACTTCTATAGTCTTTTACGACAATTTTTACTGTTTAATGAATAGATATGATAAAAGGCAAAAGAAATCGTTTATCAAATAGATATAATAGAAGTGAGTGGAATTTTTATCATATAAAAAAGTAATCAAAATGAAGAATATAAAACCATTTCTTGCAGTTTTGTCCTTCTTTTCTCCTGTAGTGTATGCGCAGAATGTAGAACAGAAAGGTGAGGGTGTAAGTAAGATGAATCTTTCTAGCAATATTGAATGGAAAGCAGAAATGCAGGGGACTTTCTCTAAAGGTAAAACTCCATTATGGCTTAATGCAAATAAGCATGGACTCAGCTCTCTGGAAGAATGCAATGGCTATTTACGTGGAAGCCTGGTTCGTCCTATGGAATCAGATTCAGCCCGTCGCTGGGCTGTAGGTTATGGCTTGGATATTGCTGTTCCGGTTAATTATACAAGTCATTTTATTGTCCAGCAAGGTTTTGTCGAGGTTCGCTGGCTTCATGGAACAATGACTATAGGATCAAAGGAATTTCCTATGGAATTAAAGAATCAGACTTTATCAAGCGGCAGTCAGGCATTAGGTATTAATGCCCGTCCAATACCTCAAGTCCGATTCGCTTTACCAGAATATATCACGCTTCCTTTCCTGAAAGGTTGGCTGCAGTTCAAAGGTCATGTCTCTTATGGAATAATGACCGATGATCATTGGCAGCACGAATTTACTTCTTGTCAATCCAAATATGCCGATCATGTCCTTTTTCATAGCAAGGCGGGTTATCTTAAGATAGAAAATCAGAGGAAGAACAGTCCTTGGAGCGTAGAACTAGGTTTGGAAATGGGCGCTGAGTTTGGAGGAAATCTCTATCGGCTGGATAATGGTGTAAAGGTGCAGATACCGACAGAAAAGGGTTTGAATGGATTTTGGCATGCGTTTGTTCCAGGTGGTTCCGATGCTACTGATGGGGAGAAATACCCAAATATAGCAGGCAATCAGTTGGGTTCTTGGGTTATGCGCGTTAACTATAATGCCAAGAAATGGGCGCTTCATGCCTATTTGGATCATTTCTTTGAGGATCATAGCCAAATGTTCCTTCTGGATTATGATGGTTATGGTGAACAATCTAACTGGACGAAAAAAGAGAAGTTCCGTTTCTTCCGTTATGATTTAAAGGACATGTTGTGGGGAATAGAGTTGAATTTAAAGAATACACATTGGTTGCAAAATGTAGTCTTTGAATACCTTTATACGAAATATCAGAGTGGACCAATCTATCACGACCATACAATGAATATTCCTGACCATATTGCAGGTACGGATAATTATTATAACCACGGTATTTACAATGGCTGGCAACATTGGGGTCAAGTAATCGGCAATCCTCTTTTCCGTTCACCTATATATAATACGGATGGTAGAATTTATGTAAAGGATAATCGTTTCATAGCTTACCATTTAGGATTTGACGGCCACCCGGCAAAACGATTGGGATACCGAGCTTTGGCTACGTATCAGAAAGGTTGGGGTACTTATCAGGAGCCTTTTACGAAGGAGCATCACAATGTGAGTTTCTTGTTGGAATCGCAGTATGATTTTAATCATGGCTGGTGTGTCAAGGCTGGTTATGGAATGGATTTTGGAAGTAATCTGATGTTGGGACACAATGCGGGATTCCAATTTACCATATCCAAGAAGGGGTTGTTAAAATGATTAGTTTAACCAAAGATGCATAAAGATATGATTAAGAATATGAAATATGTTTGTTTTTTGCTGATGTTGATGCTGGGTAGTGCATTGTTGAATTCTTGCGAAGTAGATAGCAGTGATAATGGCGATCTTGATGGATTCTGGCATTTGGAGAGTGTTGATACACTGGCCACAGGGGGCAGATGTGACTATAGCAATCAGCGGGTGTTCTGGGGTGTACAGCATAAGTTGCTGACAGTGAATAATTACAAGGGAGGAAGTTTTAATTTCCGTTTCCGTCAGACTTCCGATAGTCTTATACTTTCTTCTCCCTATAAGAATCATGGGCATCAAGATGTAGAGAATGGTGGGGATATTCCCATCACAGAAATCAACGAAACTCTTCGTCAATGTGGAATTAACCACTTGGTAGAGTCATATTATAAGGAGAAATTGAGTGGTAATAAAATGATTCTTCGTACAAAAGATTTAAGATTGAATTTTAAAAAGTTCTAGTTTCTCTTGAAACGTAAGTCATAGGCTACCCCCCATAGGCGGTGGATAAAAAGCTACTTTTAAAAACACCCTTCACCCTTCATCAATCGGAAAGTTTATATGAGGTGAAGGGTGGAACCAACCCTTCACCTCTCACACGCCCGGCAATGGCAAAATGTTGCCTCTGTAAAGGGCAATATTGTGCCATAGTTAGGCAATAAGAGGGGAAGAAAGAACTATATGGCTAGAACTTTTTTCCAAATACAATATTGATAAAGGTTTTAACCAAAATCTTCGAATCAAACCACCATGAGCGGTGCTCCAGGTAGTAAAGGTCGAGTTCTAATCGCCTTAACATTTTTTCCATTGTATCAGTATATCCATTGTAAAGAGTGGCATAAGAGGTAACTCCTGGTCTTATCTGATACAAGTATGTATAGCGAGAATCGTGCTCTATAATTTGGTCGATGTAAAATTTGCGTTCAGGACGTGGACCAATGAAAGCCATATCTCCCTTGAATACATTCCACAGCTGCGGCAATTCATCTAGATGATGGGATCGCAGGAACATACCTATATGTGTCATACGAGTATCCTTTTTGTGAGCAAAAAGTTGAGGACCATTTTTTTCAGCATCTACTCTCATGCTGCGGAATTTATAAATGTAAAATGGTTTTCCAAATCTTCCGATGCGTTCTTGTTTGAAGATGGCAGGTCCACCATCCTCTTTTTTCACAGCAATATAGCATATAAGGAAAAGTGGAGAAAACATTAATAGGCTGATAGCTGATAAAACAAAGTCTCCAGCTCTCTTGACGCTGCGTTCGATTTCATTCATGCCATCAGGTATGAAACGTGGGTTATCTATATCATCATTCCATTTAATATATGATGGGATATTATTGAATTTCCTTTGAACATTTTCCATATAATTTTTTCTACTCTTTTATTTATAAAACGAAATATAGTTTTATATATTGTATTGTGCTGTATTTATTTTTTTAATCTTTTAAGTTGCTTTTAAATAGCAGTTCGGTGTATAATGAGGCATTGTTTTGTCGCCATACGAGCCATATTGGAGCTATGTTATGTATTTATGTCAGTTATAAAGGTTGGTAAGTGACATACCAGCATTTCTTTTATCCTTTACCTTTTGGCTCATGGTGAATGAAAGGTGACGGTATTTTCATAATAGTGCCTTAAATATCCAAGGCACTATTATGAAATTTTTGATTCAAATCCCTTTTATGATGTAAGAAAAAGTAACTATCTAATTTGCGTTTTAAAACTTTAGTACCATAAGTTGGTAGGAAAAGCATAAAGAAATATAGATTTGCTTTTATTGAATGAAAACCTAGAATTTTCTTGTAGACAGCTAAGTTATATTTCATAAGAGACATTTTATTGCTCGAAATAGAGTTCTTGCGAACACAGTAGTATGCAAGAGGCTTGCTGGGATATGAATAGCATACTTTGCATTCTTTGATAATTTGTAGGAATAAGGCCCAATCTTGGCGCTTGCGGATGGTAGGCATGAAGAATTTTCTGCCCAGCATCTTGATGTCATAGATGGCAGTGAGGCATCCCACCTTGTTGTCTCTCTTCATCATCCCGTATGTTATCTTTTTCGGAGCTGTACAGAAGCCAATCTCCTCTTGCGTCTCACCATCGAATATGATATAAGATGCGCATGATAGGGCACACTTTTTCTCGTTCATGAAGGCAATTTGCTTTTCAAGTTTATCTGTGGTCCATCTGTCATCACTGTCGCAGAAGGCGATATAGCGTCCCTTAGCGCGTTCTATGCTCTTGTTTCTTGCATAGCCTGCACCATGATTCTCTTTTAGATATAGTATATTGACTCGATTGTCCCTGCTTGCAATTTCCTGAAGCAATTGCAAGGTAATAGGGGCTGTGGAAGCGTCATCAGTAATCAGCAACTCTAAGTTCTTATAAGTTTGATTAAGGATACTGTTGATGCTGTCGGCAAGATATTTGCTGGCATTATATGTAGGCATTATAACAGATACTAAGTCTTCTTGATTCATTATTTTAGAGTTTAACTTTCTCAAAAAATGATTATAGTTTCTTTCGTTGCAAAGGTAATAAAAAATAATGAGATAAAAGTAAAATGAAGATACTAATTGAAGTTTTTGCTTTTAAAAACTTGTCTTTTACAAAAATGTGAAGGAAAAATTTGTTTCTTTCTAATAAAAACCGTATATTTGTATTTCCTTAAACCTGTATGTAAAACAAGATATAGGTGTTATTCATAAATATAACAATATGAGGATAAATTTTAAGAAAATATGTAGTCTGGTGATATTTACCTTCTGTTTTCTGGCAGGGGATACTTATCATGTAATGGCCAGGGATAGGGTGCAGAAATATAAGCTTGTGTTTCGGGAGGAGTTTAATCTTCCTGATGGTAGCCAGCCTAATCCTAAATTATGGAGTAGGGTTCCGCGTGCAAAGAATCTTTGGGCAAAGTGGAATTCTGATACTACGGATGTCGTCTTCATCAGAAATGGAAGATTGGTTTGCCGGGTCATTCCGAATACGAATCCTGCAGATACAGCTATGATGTTGGCGGGTGCAGTATTTACAAAGAATAAGTTTGCCTTTAAATATGGTAAATTAGAAGTTAGGATGAGAACAAATTTACAGAAAGGTAACTTTCCTGCTGCATGGATTATGCCGCAAGTTCCCGGTAGCCCATATCGATATGGCGAAGTGGATCTGATAGAATATTTTGGCGACGAAGGCATTGCACGACAAACCTTCCATTCGCATCGCACGGCGATTTTGAAAAAAAGTGGCGATAAGACAGTCTTCCTGACGAGAAATATCGAGCGAGACAAATGGCATGTCTATGGTTTGGAATGGACACCTCATGCGCTGATTACTTTTATTGATGGAGAGACTACCGGCTGCTATCTTAAGTCGAATGACCCCGTTAAGTTAGAAGAGGGGCAATGGACGTTTGACCGTTCCTTCTTTATTATTCTTAATCAAAGTGTAGGATATGGCAACTGGCATGCTCCAGACCCGCATGCAACTTATGAAACCGAGTTTGACTGGGTGAGAATATATCAAAGAGAAAAGGACATCACTTATTATTAAAAGTGGTGTCCTTTTCTGATTACAGACGTCAATATGATTCCATTAAATTTTCTTTTTGAAATCTTTTATGCTAAACAATGCACCTGCTTTTTTCAAAAACTCAGGAGTAAAGTAAGTCATCAGTCCTCCGAGTGATGTGAACGTTAACTCTCCAAAGTAAATCTTTCCGTTCTCGTCTTCCGGATTCAAATTGTATAAGTCAACTCTCAATTCAGGGAATCCCTGGGATAGCTTTTCTGCTACCTCTATCATCTTTTCCAGATTTTTGGGTTTGGGCATTACTTTACCTTTTGAATAGCCCGAGTTGAAGATAGAATATTGTGGGCAGGCATTCCACTCTCTGTCATAGAGCATAACATGGGCACTTGCACCATCAGAAGAACGCTCAGAACATGTCCATATATAATGAACTTTCCCGTTGAAGCACCACATTTTGTAATCTACCAATGTGGATTCTCCCTTTGGAGCAGGTAGTAGCTCTTCGGCAATAACCATAGGATGGATAGCCTTGTAATGAGGTTCTGCATGAAGCAAACCTATGTTCTTGCGGTGTAGCCATTCGTCCATAGTCTTTATAAGTGTCTCTTTCTGGGCTTCAGAAAGATGACTTTTTCCTCTTATTGGCTTGTTGGTACCTTTACCATCGCCATTATTTGCCTTGAGGATGAAATTCTCTGGCAGTTGGTCGAAGTCAAAGTCATTTACATTGTCCCAAGCACCATAGAGCTTGACAAGGTTCTCACCGAGTCCTTTTCCCTCTACATAATCTCTCACCTTATATTTGTCAGCGAGGACAGTCCACTGGCTTGTGTCGGAATACAATTTAGCCCAAAGAATCTTCTCGTTGAGATCCTGAGGGTCTTCTAAATTGAGCTTTTTCTTGAAGGTGAGAAAATATCTTATCTTCAGGAGTAATTCCGGATTGTGCTTGCCTAAGAAATGGCAAAAACTAATAGCAGGGGCAAAGAGTATTCTTCCTACTTTACTTGATGTTGGATGTATCATATCTACTATTTTTAATGTTGCTGTATCAGTTTATTATAAAAAGTACCAGCTATTCTGCTTATATAGAATAGTGGGTCATTGTGAGTAAGGTGTCTAAAGTACATGTTTGTGTATTTGGAACTTTGAGACAGAAACTCATATAATCTTGTTACGATGCTGATGTTACGTCTTCCTGCAGAATTATGTCTTTTTCTGACATAGTATATGCAATTTGGAGTGGCAACTTTCACATGCTTGACTTTCCAGGATATTCCATACATAAATATCGAGTCTTCACCACGTTTGATGTTTGTGTCGAAACGTTGTCCATTTATGCAGTTTTTAGGAAGCAGCTTGCAGCATGCTGACGAGAAAAAACTGCGATTGACAAAAAGACTTGATTCCTTTTCTGGTTGGTAGTTCTTATAAGCACGGCTTAAGAAATGCTGCTCGCTTTCTTCTCTAGTAACCTCATCTACATCTTTCACATTGGCTTCAACAATTCCGTTGTCACATGCTTTAGAAAGCAAGTCCTCCAGATAGTTGTCTGATACCCAGTCGTCATCATCTATGAAACAGATATGGCAACCTTGTGCTTTTTCCATTCCAAGATTTCGAGCTCTAGACACTCCATTAGGAGTAGAGTAAAGCAGCGTACTGTTAAAGGAATATTCGGGCAGTTTCTTCTGGATTAAACTTTCATAAGGTTCTCTTTCACCATTGAGTACGAGGATTACCTCAAACTCATCCTTTGATAAAGTTTGATTCTCAAGACTTCCTAAACACTCCCAAAGATAGTCCTTGGGAGCGTATGTTGGTATGATAACACTTATTTTAGTTGCCATAACTGTTACTTATTTTGCATATTCAACTTCAATACCTCCTATCTCTGCAGCAATCTGTGAATAAGAAGAACCTACGCTTCCTATAATCTTGTTGGTCTTGCTAAGACAGAATAAGTCTAACACTGCAAATTTCATTCCTTCCAGGGAATTGCGGTCTGTATCATCCATCAGGGTAATGATGCGGTTCGGATATTTTGATTTCAGATTTTCCTTTACCTCATCATCATCGCTGGCTACATAGAACTTGGTATTGGCATTCTTCTTGATTTCCGCATCCATCATGTTGGTAAAGTTCTCTAATGGAGAGGATTGAATGGAAACCACATTGTCTGTTCTGCGGATATGTACACCGATAGTTCGCTCAGAAAAGCCTGCCATTACTTCGTCTATTCTTCGCTGGATATCATCTTGTGGAATGAACATCCCTTGGATGGTATATTTCGTACACATAGGATAACACGAGATGAGGAGGAGCGAGCGTGAATAGCTTTTCTTTAATTTGCTATATACCTCATCGCCATTGCGATAAATACTGAAGTTGAATACGGTTTGCTCGAACATCGTTTTTAGCAGGGGCCATCTTACCAGATAGTCCTTGTTTCCATTGATGTTGTATAGCCATTGTTTGTTCTCAATCAGTTTCACATCATCTTGTGGAATAGGTTTGAAAAGTTCGCAATAATCAGCTTTTAAGCCTAGGCTGTTGTTCCAGTAAATGACAGAAGGACAATGATATTTCTTTGCCACCGCCACTCCTGTGGCTATGGCACGTAATCGGTTGCAAAGTCCTCCTGTTGGTATGATTTTAACTTCCATGTTTCGTTATCGATGTAGTTATTCTTTTATTTCTTAATTTTATTTCTGATGGCATCCAGGAAACCATGACCATACTTGGTGTCTGGTTCTACATAGTTGCCTTCACCCCATTCGTTCCATGAGCGAAGGAAGAGAATCTTTCTCTGCTCAGGCTTGTTCTTGATGAGCTGCAATGCATCTTCTATATGATGCTCGAAGTTCTCTGGGGTAGCATTCACGTAAATACCTTCGTGCTTGCCGGCTCTAGGGGTGCGGTCCCACTGTGGGAAAAGGGTAGGGAACACGTTGTCCCAATTGTCTTCTGGTGAAAAGAAATGCTTCATCACCTTAGGATAATCATACTTCAGTGTCGGTATGAAAGGGAATGCCTTCTGCATCGCTTTTCTTGCAATACGCCAATACTTTCCCTGATACATCATCTCGGCTCTACCTTTTCCCATCGGGTTGATGCCATCGAAACCTAATTCCAGGAATGAGTTATAGATGTCTGCACTGCTTTCAAGGTTTGGCATCACACGTCTGATGGTGCCATCTTCGTTTCTCTTGACTGTTGTTGTAGAAGCACACATAGCAACAAAGAAGATGCCTTTCAATCCATTCTCCTTTGCCATCTTTCTCCAGAGTTCCATGAAGTGGCGAACATCCTTGAAATGATATGGATCGAAAATCAAAAACAGTGGCTTACCATCTACGGTGATGTAACGGTGGTCTTTAAATGCCTTGAGCACATAGTTGAAATGGGCGATGTAATCTTCATCGCCAGGATACAATTGCTCACAGATCATCTGGTTGCCACCTTTGTTCTTCCAAGTGTTGGTTTTCCAATCATGGTTTGCCCATGCTAGGCAGAATGGAAAATCTGGCTTGCCGGAATTAAGAACCTCATCGAATGGACGCTGCAATAAACGCTTGCCGTTACCCATCCAGTAATGCCAGTAGCAGAATCCTTCCACGCCAGCTTCGGATGCCAACTGCGCCTGCTGTTCGCGTGTTTCTGGTAGACGAAGATCATAGAAGCCCAAATCGGCTGGTATTCTTGGCTGATAGTGACCATGGAATACAGGACGGGCTTTGGCAACATTAGTCCATTCTGTAAATCCCGGCCCCCATACATTATCATTTTCTGGAATCGGGTAAAATTGTGGTAAATAATATGCAATAACTCTTGCTTCCATTTAATATGTTTAATTATTATTATTGTTGCTTAATTGGGTATGATCATCATTCCCAATCCATAATGCGGTATGCCTACATAGAGCAGAAGGAGAGAGATGACGACAACCATGCTGATACCTATCCACTTCTGTTTGAAAGTGTATATGATATAGGTATAGAGCAGTATATTCACGATGCAATACAACTGGCTGGTTCGCAATGCCAAAACTGGCAAAAAAGCAAGCGCCGAATACAGGGATAATCCGATCGCAGACGTCTTGAGCAGTATCGGGAAATCATCGCATAGTTTCGTCAGCGAATCCTTAAAGAGGAGGAGGTAATAAAATAGCATAATCGACATGATATGCAGCGGATCAAATATATTGATGCCTACAGTCATTTTACCCTTTTCCACTGCTGCCTGGTAGATAGCTAGTTTGTTTCCGATGAATGGAAGTGACGGGTTCATCAGAATGCTACCTCCTGCATAATATACGACATATCCCAACGGAATGGCACAAAGAAACAGAATGGTTGTCTTTTTATTGAATGGCTTATTGCTGAGAAACAGAACTGGAAGGAGCGTCAAAGATGAATAATGTATCAAAGATCCTCCAAGCAAAAGCAGAAAGGCAATTTTCTTTTTGTTCTCTGTGATGAGATGGAGTGCGATAAGTAAGATTCCTGATACCACTCCCGCTCTTATCTGGGTAAGATCGTGCAGTACATAGTAGAAACTGATATAGCACAGCAATGGAACAAAATAGAATTCGCTCAATTTCCTGAAGGCAAACATCTTTAGTGACACTCCGAACAAAGCATAAAGCAAGAACAGAACGTGTACATTGTCAGTAAAGAATCCCAAAATGTAAGATATGAGCAGAAAGGATGGCTCAACCATCTCATCTGTTCCGTTCTTGAAATAATGCTGGAATGTATATTCGTAATTTTCCGAATCAGGATCCAAGCCTATTTCTCGAAAGCCTGCCACAAAAATCAGCACAAGCCCTATTAGGAAGAATAGTGACTTCTGATACTTCCTAATATAGTCTTCCAAGTAACAAAGTATAGCAATGATTAGAAATATTGCCGATAAAATGTAACCCATATTGCTTTATTTTTTTAATTTTCTATTTACTAACTCTTTGATGAGGGTTCGCTCTTTCTTCGAAATACCCACTGCGTATAATAGGATGGATATGCTTATAGCAGAAACGGCAAACGATAAGAGGAACTGAAAGATCCTGTTTACGTGCAATGTCTCTATGCAATATACTATCAGCGTGGTTATCGAAATAATCAGAATGCCTGGTAATACTAATCTCACTAGATATTTGTTGATGGTGAAGACGGAGATGCTTGACTGCAGCATCAGTAGTCTGATGATATGCGCCAAAATGCAGAGTCCAATCATTGTGACGAATACATAGTAGGATGGCATACCTAACTTGAATAAGACCCAACTGACAGGCAGACATAGTATTGTCATGCTTTCAACATACATGCTGTATTTACGGATGTTGCCTGTTGCCTGTATGATGGTTGTTATCGGATTATGTAACGCCAGACATATTGTATAGACCGCATAGAGCCTAGCAAACAAGACCATGGTTGGTGTACATTCTCTTAGCCAAAGCGTGAGCAATGTCTCTACCTCGAATATGAATGGGATGAGTACCATCGCCAGCAGATAAAGTATGGCCTTGCTGCTTGCGAAGAAAAGCTGTTCCAAATATTTATTCTCTTTTGCAGAATATGACATGATTATCGCAGGTCGGAAGGCAATGGCTACGCTGTTGGTAAGCGTATTGATGGCATTGTATATCTGATTGGCGATTCCAAAGGCTGCATTGATGATTGGTCCGAAAAACACATTCAGAATAATGGTACTTCCCTGAGTCATGCCTACACCTGCCAAAGCTCCATAGAATGACCAGCCTGAGAAAGAGAAAAGCTCCTTGTAGAGGATCTTCTTCTTTACAATGGTATATTTACATTCCGGATACTTTCTTCTGGCAATGATAACATAAAGCAACATAACCATGAATGCTTCGAGCATTAATGCTGCTCCATAATACACCAGATTATCTCCACCTGTCATACCGATGCAATAGGCAATGAGGAGTTTTACGATACAGTCAATGGTAGATATCAGGGCGTAATATCCCATATTCTCATTGGCAAAGACCGCTCCGATGAATGGTATCTGCAGGAGTGTAAATATGAAAGAGAACAGGGAAAACTGAAGAATCAATTGGGCTGCTTCCAAACGTTCATGCGGGATGGTGAGTTGGGTTGATACCAACCAAGGACCAGCAATCTCAAAGAGAATAAAGAGTACAAGAGCTATCATCATGACGATGTTGAGGCTCACGGAGAATATCTCTTTTAATCGTTCCTGTTCACCTTTGCCCATTGCGAATGAGTAGAAGCGTTGAGTTGATAAGGCTAATATACTGCTGACACATGTACTTGCTGTCACCACACCTGCCACGGCATTGAAGATACCATAGTCTTCTGTGCCAAGTCCTGCCAATACCCAACGTACGGTATAGAGATTGATGAAGGTGATAATAAGCATTCTAGCGAACAACACCAAAGTATTGGATGCTATTCGCTTAGAACGGTTTTGTATGTCTTTATTGTTTTTTGACATAATTTATTGCTTTTCACCAAAGATGATTTTTCTTATAGAATAAACTGTAATAACAATGAAGGCCAAGACGGTCATTCCGAGAACAAACAACATTCTTTTAGGGCCTGCCGGCTTCAATGGTACAGAGGCACTCTGCAGGGTAGTGAAAGCTGGAGTCTGAAGAGTAAGTTTGGCACGGGCTTGTTGTACCTGACCTTGCAATGCTGTATAGTTGTTATAGAGCAACTGCATCTCGTTTTCCAAATCGTTTTCCTTCAACTTATAGGATTCCAAAATAACGTCATTATTGGCATCCGCATAGCTTCCATAGGTTTGTCTAACCTTTTCGTATTTGCTTTTGGCATCCGCACAGAGTCTTTGGTAATACTCCAAATCTTTGCGGGCCTTGCTGGTTCTGTATTCTGTGATAAACTGTTGCAGACGTGACTGTACGGTGTCTGTCAATGTTGCACAGATCAGTGGATCCTGATCTTGCACAGAAATAGAAATTACATAGTTCTTTTTATCAACAGTGCAAGATACCTTGCTTGCTATGCTGCGTGCAATTCTATCTTGCTGTTTGGTGAGTCTGAAAGGATTTACTTTATTATTGTTTGCATTCGTTGTCGTATCCTTTTCTGCGAACCAAGACTTTACTGTATTCATTGTTTTTGACCACCAGGGTGATTCCTGCTTGGTGGCAAGATAATCATAATAAGTGGTATTGATGGTTCCATCGAGTGATTTCACTTTTACATCGAACAAACTTGTAAGGAAATCATTTGAATTAATCAGGTCTGGATACAGTTCAGGGAAGATAGCATCTCCGTTGGAAGAAGAGTTGCCCAAATCAAAACCGAAAGATGAGGCTAGGTCACCCAAGGAACTAGAGTTGAAGCTAGACAACTCTGGGGCAAGCTTGGCTGTGCTATTGTAATATCTTGGTACGCATAAAATGAGCAGACAAGAGATTACAATAACAATCGGCAATGTTATGAAGTATAGTTTTCTATGTTGCCACATTGCTTTCACAATTGCTACAACATCTATCTGTTTGATATTTTCGTCTTTGTCTTTATTTTCCATTTATTCTTTTTGTTCTTAAAATTCTTGCAAAAGTATTTTCTTTTCTGAGCCAATCAAATAATATAAGTTGTTATCTTACCTACAGCAGAAATCCGATAATAGAATCTGCTATTGATAAGTAATAATCTTTATTACTTGCTAAGATTAGCTATCGTCGCAATCATGGCTGCGATGCTACTCATGCTTGTACCCAGACTCATGGTTTCTGCAACGCTCATCTTGCGCTTCATCTTGGCAGGTACTACTATCTCGCAGCCTGGCTGAACCTTGGTGCCATGTCCCACCTTGGCTACCTTGCCGTTCATGTAGATGATGTAGGATTTGCTCTTGTAGGCGTCTGATGCATAGCCACCAGCTTCGGCAATGTACTTGGATACGCTCTTGCCCTTCTCGTAGGCAACCGTATTGGCGTACATCACAGCGCCGTTGATCTTGACCGTACCGTTATATTGAGGCACAACCAGACGGTCACCTTCCCTGAGGATGATGTCTGCATCTGAGCCAGGCTTGTTCAACGCTTCTTCCAAATCAATACCAACAGGATATTCTTCCGGCACATTGAACTTCAGAAGATCCGCGTCCTTGGCTTCCTTTGCTGTCTGCGTGATGGCGCTAGCATTGTTGCTGCTGGCAGCCAGTTGCAGAAGATTTTTCTGCTGCTGTTCACGTTGCATTTTCAGGACGGCTTCCATACGAGCTTTTTCGGCTTCGTTTGCCTTACGCATCAGGCGGGCACCCTTGATATAGGCTTGCTCGGTTGCGCCACCAGCTCTATGGAAGAGATCACTGAGGCGCACATTGCGACGGCTCAAAGTATAAGTGCCACCAAACATCACCTCACCCTCAATCTTTACGTTCTGCTGTTCTGCATAAGCAGGACTCTTGCGAATGCTTACCTCGTCAAAAGGCATCAGCTTGAAGCCCGGAGTTCCGTCAATGACAAAACCGTCCTTCAAAGACAGAATATAGGTCTGCGCAATGATGCTGTCGGGCGCTGTTGCCTTAGCATCGCTTACTCGTCTGCTTACCATCACGTTAACCGTTGAAGCCTTGTCTGTCAAGCCTCCAGCCTGGAGTACGAAGTCTTCAACTGTTTCATTTTCAGCATATTTGTAGACACCAGGATACTGCACTTCGCCACGTATGGTCAGGGTGCGCTCTGTGGTCTTGTCCTGTCGGGTAGGGATGAAGAGCACATCGTTTTCCTTCAATGGAATGTCCGGAGTGTTGCCTGCCATGATTCCGGCTAAATCCACGCTGATTACTTCCAGGTTGCGGTCAGCCTTCATGCGATGCATTACGGCTCTGTTGGTGAATGCATCTTCTGTGAGTCCTTCTGCATGCTCTATCAGTGAACGGACGCTGTTTACCTGTTCTCCAAGGTTGTACATTCCAGGGCGGAACACGGCACCCTTTACCTCTACGGTGTTGGCATAACGAGGCAGAATGGAATCTACGCTTACTGAGTCGCCATCATCAATGCGGAAGTTGGCAAAATCAAACTCTTCTACGTTATATACGGATTTTTCCCTTCCGGTCTTGCGGTTCACGCGGACAGATTTTCTGTAAGCATCTCCAGCAAAGCCTCCGGAATATTTTAGAAGGGAGTTGACGCTCTCATTCTTCTTCATCTCATAAATCATCGGGCGCTTTACCTTACCCGTAATGGTTACGAGACAATCGTATGGACCAACGACGATGACGTCATTATCTGCCAGTCTTACATTGCCCGTAAGCTTGCCATTGAGGATGTAATCATAGATGTCTACAACCGTTACAAGGCGGTTGTTACGATAAACCTTGATGTTGCGCAAGGTTCCCAGGTCGTTTGTTCCTCCTGCCATATAGAGTGCATGGAACACGGTGGCAAAGGCTGAGAGGGTGTAGGTTCCCGGTGCCTTTACCTCGCCCATCACGTTAACCATGATGGTCTTGGTTTGCCCAACTGTCAGTTTCACCCGGCTTGAACGGTAGCGGCTTCCCAGAGTGTTGCGGAGTCGGGCATTAGCCTGGGCTACGGTAAGACCACTTACGTTTACTGGTCCATAACCCTCGATAGTTACTTCTCCATCAGGAGAAACGGTGCTCTGAATGGTTTTCTGTGAAGCTCCATAGATGTCAATGATGACAGCATCACCAGGTCCCAGACGATAGTTCTGTGGGGTAGCGATGTTCATATTCGGTTCGAAACTCAATTCCTTGTTGTTGAAGATGTCACGACCGAAAACCTTCTTGCGGTTCTTTTCCTTTTCAGCAAGAAGGCGCTTGAGCATCAGGGTAGAATCAGGGATGATGAAATCCATCTCATTCTGAAAATCCATGAATTCCGCATCATTTTCATCGTAAGAACGCTTGAAATTTTCATCCTCTTTTGCCTTTATGCGATAATTGCTGTAGTTTTCTGCCTTTTTGTTGACATTATTGTAATCTTCTCTCCTTTTTCCGTTGTTCGTACGAAGGCGTGTTGCGTCCTTGCCGGCAATCTCTTCAGAGGCTCCGGTAATACCGCCTTGTTTCATCTGTCGTTCATACTTATTGCGAACGCGTCGGATTTGCGAAATGTCAACGCCTTGCTGCATCAGCTTGGTTACGATTTGGGCATTGGATGTTCCGCGCTCATGTTCCTTTACAACATATTTCATCACCTGATCATCAGTCATAGACGATGATTGGGCGTATATTGTATTTGCAGAAAAAGCTAGCAAAAGTGCCAGGATGATATATTTCTTCATTCTCAATTTATTATCAGTGTTTATGATTCTCCTTTGATTAGGATTATGCCAGTTGGGTCATGTGATAACCCAGGTCCTTCAGTTCCATGGCAATACCCATGAGATACATTTGGTGAAGGGCTGCAATAAAGCCTCTGAAAGCTTCCTCGGTTCCTGGCTGCAGATTCTGATGAATCAGCAGGTGGAAGGTGCGGGCAGCGCATTCGGCTACGATGGCAGACAGTTCCTTGTGCTTTGCTTCATCAAGGAGGAGAACTTTCTCGCAGATATAGTCGTCCATGTGGTCGAAGTCGATACGGTCTCTGAGATATTTGTAGTGGTCTTCTACCTTGCCGTAGAGTTCCCAATCTTCATCCCAATACTTCGCCAGAGCCATTCCTACGAACATGATCCAGCCCAGGCTGACGGTAGGATATTTGTTAAACTCCCGCAGCGCATCCGGAAGATAGCTTTCTCCAACCTTTGCCCAGAGTTGTTCCAAGTCAGGAGCTTCTGGCAGATGCTGGTCTACAAGGTCTTTACTAGTAAGATATTGATAAAGATCATTCTTGATGATTTCTTCTACATTTATTTTATTATTTTCCATTGTCGTTTCTATTTTTCTTGCAAAGATACATTATTTTTATGAAACAAGCAACTATTTATTTCATTTTTTAGGATAGGGTGGTTATATTGCTTCGATTGTGCATAATATTATTAAAAAAGCCTTGGTTGCAAAAATGCAACCAAGGCCCGTATGTTTAGAACTTAAAGTTTTTTTTGATAATACTAGATCTGCTCGCTCCAGTCCTCCTGGCTCTTACGAACGTAAGTCTGGTAACGGAGCTTAGCCATCTTCTCTGCCTGAGAGAAGAGCTCATCAGCCTCCTTAGGGAATGCCTTCTGTACAGAGAGATAACGAACCTCACCGAGCAAGAAGTCGCGGAAGTTCTCCCAGTTTGGAGCCTTAGAGTCGAGTGTGAATGGATTCTTACCCTCATCAGCCAACAGTGGGTTGTAACGCCACAAGTGCCAGTAACCGCACTCAACAGCCAACTCTTCCTCGTGCTGTGAACGACCCATACCGCCCTTACGCTTCAAACCGTGGTTGATACATGGTGCGTAAGCGATGATGAGTGATGGGCCTGGATAAGCCTCAGCCTCGCGGATAGCCTTCAATGTCTGAGCATTGTCAGCACCCATAGCTACCTGAGCTACGTAGATGTAACCGTATGTAGTCTGCATCAAACCGAGATCCTTCTTACGGATACGCTTACCCTGAGCAGCGAACTGTGCGATAGCACCGAGAGGTGTTGACTTAGAAGACTGACCACCAGTGTTAGAGTAAACCTCAGTATCGAGTACCAAGATGTTAACATCCTCACCAGAAGCCAATACGTGGTCGAGACCACCGTAACCGATATCATAAGAAGCACCATCACCACCGATGATCCACTGTGAACGCTTAACGAGGTAGTGATCCAAAGTCTTGAGCTCCTTGCAGATAGGGCAACCCTTCTCAGCGCCGGCAGCGATGAGAGGCTTCAACTCTGCAGCAGCCTCCTTAGAACCCTCAGAATCGTTCATGTTAGCAACCCACTTGTCAGCAGCTGCTACGAACTCAGCAGGAACATGCTCCTGAGCCTTAGCCTCCTCGAGCAAGTGAGCGATGCGCTCCTTCATCTTCTTGTTACCCATTACCATACCGAGACCGAACTCGCAGAAGTCCTCGAACAATGAGTTGTCGAATGCAGGACCCTGACCCTTAGCGTTCTTTGTATATGGAGTAGATGGGATAGAAGCTGAGTAGATAGAAGAACAACCAGTAGCGTTAGCAATCATCTGACGGTCACCGAAGAGCTGAGAAATCAACTTAACGTATGGAGTCTCACCACAACCAGAGCAAGCACCAGAGAACTCGAACAATGGCTGAGCGAACTGAGAGTTCTTAGGGCTCTGCTTGATGTCTACGAGATCCTGCTTAGAAGCTACCTTGTGTACGAGGTACTCCCAGTTAGCTGCTTCCTTGACCATATCCTCTGCGTCTACGTTGAATGGAACCATTGTCAACGCCTTCTCACCCTTCTTACCTGGGCAGACGTCAGCACAGTTACCACAACCAAGACAGTCGAGTACTGAAGCCTCGATGCGGAAGTGCATTCCAGCCAAAGCCTTAGGTGCCTTAACATCCTGAGTTGCGAGACCCTCGATGCCTGCGAGCTCCTCGTCGGTCAATACGAATGGACGGATAGCTGCGTGAGGACAAACGAATGAACACTTGTTACACTGGATACAGTTCTCTACGTTCCATACAGGTACGAATGCCTCAACACCACGCTTCTCGAATGCTGCAGTACCGTTCTGCCATGTACCGTCAACTGTGTTGTGCTTAACGAAGTCAGAAACCTTCAAGAGGTCACCTGCCTGGCCGTTGATAGGACGAACGAGCTCCTTAACGAATGCTGGAGCGTTATCCTCCTTAGCCTCATCGTCAGCGAGGTTAGCCCAAGCTGGATCTACTGTCAACTGCTTGTACTCACCACCACGGTCAACAGCGCCGAAGTTCTTGTCAACAACGTCCTGACCCTTCTTAGAGTAAGACTTAACGATGAATGCCTTCATCTGCTCTACAGCGAGATCCAAAGGAATAACCTCTGTGATACGGAAGAATGCAGACTGGAGGATGGTGTTGGTACGGTTACCGAGACCAATCTCCTGAGCAATCTTAGTTGCGTTGATATAGTAAACAGTGATGTTGTTCTGAGCGAAGTAACGCTTTACCTTGTTAGGGATGAAGTTAACCAACTCCTCACCATCGAAGATAGTGTTCAACAGGAAGAAACCGTTCTTACGCAAACCACGTGTTACATCGTACATGTGGAGGTAAGCCTGTACGTGGCAAGCTACGAAGTTAGGAGTATTTACCTGATAAGCACTGTGGATAGGGCTGTCGCCGAAACGCAAGTGAGAGCAGGTGAAACCACCAGACTTCTTAGAGTCGTAAGAGAAGTATGCCTGGCAATACTTGTTGGTATTGTTACCGATAATCTGAACTGAGTTCTTGTTCGCACCAACAGTACCGTCAGCACCCAAACCATAGAACTTAGCCTCGAACAAGTCGTCGCCACCCATTGGAATCTCCTCCTCTTCTGGGAGAGAAGTGAATGTAACGTCATCAACGATACCAACAGTGAAGTGGTTCTTTGGCTGTGGCAACTCGAGGTTCTTGAATACAGCAACAATCTTAGCTGGAGTTGTATCAGAAGAACCGAGACCGTAGCGACCGCCAACGATCAATGGCTTGCGCTCGTCATCGTAGAGAGCTGACTTAACGTCGAGGTACAATGGCTCACCCTCTGCACCTGGCTCCTTAGTACGGTCGAGAACAGCGATACGCTTAACGGTAGCTGGGATAGTCTTCTTCAAGAAGTCAACAGAGAATGGACGGAAGAGGTGAACTGCAACCATACCAACCTTCTTGCCCTGCTTGTTCAAGTAGTCGATAGCCTCGCGAGCTGGCTCTGTAGCAGAACCCATCAGGATGATGATGTTCTCTGCATCCTCAGCACCATAGTAGTTGAAGAGGTGATACTCACGACCAGTGATCTTAGTCATCTCCTGGCAGTACTTCTCTACAACCTCAGGAATTGCATCGTAGTAAGTGTTGCAAGCCTCACGGTGAGTAAAGAATGTCTCTGGGTTCTCAGCGGTACCGCGAGTAACAGGACGCTCAGGAGTCAAAGCACGGTTACGGAAGTCCTCGATGAACTCTTCCTTAACCAATGGACGGATGTCTTCCATATCCATCTCCTCGATCTTGTGGTACTCGTGAGAAGTACGGAAACCGTCGAAGAAGTTAACGAAAGGAACCTTTGTCTCCAATGTAGCCAAGTGAGGAACTGCAGAGAGGTCCATAACCTCCTGAACAGAACCAGAGCAGAACATAGCGAAGCCAGTCTGGCGGCAAGCCATTACGTCCTGGTGGTCACCGAAGATACAAAGTGAGTGAGAAGCCAATGTACGAGCTGATACGTTGAACACGCAAGGGAGCAACTCACCAGCAATCTTGTACATGTTAGGAATCATCAGCAACAAACCCTGAGAAGCAGTGTAAGTTGAAGTCAAGGCACCAGCCTGGAGAGAACCGTGAACTGCACCGGCAGCACCAGCCTCAGATTCCATTTCCTGGATAGAAACTCGCTGACCGAAAAGGTTCTTACGACCTTTGGCAGCCCATTCATCTACATGCTCCGCCATTGGTGATGATGGAGTAATAGGGTAGATAGCAGCAACCTCAGTAAACATGTAGCTTACATGTGCGGCAGCTGTGTTACCATCACAAGTGATAAATTTTTTCTCTTTTGCCATTTTACTTTTAGATAAAATATTAAAAATGTTTTGTATTTAATTCTTCTTTCGAAAATTCTTTTTTAGTACAGAAATCCCAGAAGCCACAAAGGAATCTTGTTGTCCTTGCCTACCTCGGTATTGTATCGGGCGTAGATGATGTCGGGATTATTGCGCATTTTATTAGAAGATTGTGCGTCGCAGATTCTGAACCGCTTCTCACCGTCAACAGTATAGTAATGGTCCTTACCTGCCTGGTGCACTACGTGGTCTTTCCAAAGAGAGTTGACAAAGAAAGTTTCCATCACTTCCTGCTTGTCAATCTGTATCGGATAGATTGCGTACATCAGATTGGAATTGTGCATCATCACCTTGGTCGGTTTCTTCGGGAAGTCCTGACCTTCTGGATAGATCATGTTGATGAGTCGTGCGTCGGCCAGATACTTGATGTAGTTCATGACCGTTGCTCTGCTCGTATTGATGCTATCGGCAAGCTGGCTTACGTTTGGAGCTTTGGCTCCTTCCACTGCCAGCTGGTAGAACAGACGCTTTATCTTGGTAAGATATTTCAGTTCTATCTGCTTGATGAGGAGGATGTCCACCTCTGTCATCATGTTCATTGTCTTTAGTAGATTCTCTGTGAAGTTTCTGTGCTCCAGAAAGAATGGATAAAAACCGTGGTGCAAGTAGTCCTGAAAATACTTCATCGGACTCACCTTCGGCAATATCTGCTTGATGATGTGCTCATGGTTGCGGAGGATATCGTCCAGTTCGTATGGCTGGAAATTGTTACCCGTCTGCAGATTGATGAATTCTCTGAACGAGAATCCTCTCAGATTGTAACTCTTTACCACGCCGTTCAGTTCCGGGTTCTCTTCCTTCAGTCGCATTACGCTGGAACCGGTGAAAACAATTTTCAGTTCTGGATAGAGGTCATAGCACTTTCTGAGTTCCTTGCTCCAGTCGGGCTGTTTGAAAACCTGATCTATGAGCAGAGATCTGCCGCCTTGCTTCACGAAATCGCCTGCAAAATCTGCAATGCCTCTACTCTGGAAATAGAAATTGTTCATGTTTACATACAGGCACTTGCGGTCGGTAGGGCCAAAGTGCTCTTTGGCATACTGGAGGAGGAAGGTAGACTTGCCTACGCCTCTTGTTCCCTTTATGCCTATCATGCGGTCGCTCCAGTCTATTTCGTCCATCAAGGTACGTCTTACTGGGGCGTTCGTATGCTCTACGAGGTATGTATGTGTTCTGAAGAATGCTTCTTCCATGAGTTGTCTTTTATTACTTTTTTGTTTTATGATGCAAAGGTAATTAATTATTTCTAATTTGCAAAGTCTAGATAGCAAAAAGTAATTTTTTTTATTTTATTTAGCACTATTCTAAGTAAAATTGGTCTGATTTTGCAGTTTTTCAACGATTTATTTATAACTTTGCAGCATGAAACTACATATCTTCAATCCAGAACACGATTTGGCTTTGGCCTCAAATTTGCGTCAGTTTACTGCTCCACATGCAGGACGCCAACTCAGGAGTGACCTTTCCTTCATCCCTGCTTTATGGGCTGATGAAGGTGATTTGGTCTTGGTCGATGACATAGATAATGCCCGTGACAAGGTGCGCCATCTTGGAGGTGATCTTGTTGATAAGGTTGAGTTTATCACTAAAGTTCAGTTAGCACATTTTATCAAGACGGAATTTCTTGACAGCGTTCATCCCTGGGGATGGGATTTGAGCCTGAAGGGCGAGCTGGAACACATCGGAATACCGGAAATAGCCTTGCCGGGCGATGCTATATTAAATAAGGTACGCGCGATAAGCAGTCGCCAATGGGCTGCAGAGCATCTTCAGAGCGGGGTTAGGTTTGTCCAGTCCGTGGCAGAGGTGAAGTCTCTCGTCAGGGAGTGGGGCAAGGCTGTCATCAAGGCTCCCTGGAGCAGCAGTGGCAGGGGAGTGCGCTTCGTTTCTGCTGATGAATTCAGGGAAGGCAGCGGTTATCCGTCTTTCGAAAGATGGGTGGGTAATATTATTTACCGCCAGGGTGGAGTTACCGTTGAGCCTTATTATAATAAGGTGATGGATTTCGGCATGGAGTTTGAAATGGTGGATGGCAAGGTGCTCTATCGTGGCTTGTCGCTTTTCGACACCATCAAGAATGCTTATTCGGGAAATGTTCTCTGCCCGGAAGACAAGAAGGTGGAGATGATGGCTCGTTACGTCAGCCCGGAGCGATTGCTGCAGATTCGCCAGCATGTCATTGACGTGATGGAGCCAGCCCTGAAGGGAATCTATAGTGGTCCGTTTGGGGTGGATATGATGATTTATGTCAAGGAACAGAATCTTCCGGCTTCTGATGGTGCTTCTTCTGATGTGCAGGATGATTTCGGAGTGAACGAATGCATAGAGGTCAATCTGCGCAGAACGATGGGGCATGTAGCCATCGATTTGGCAGATTATCTTCAGGAGACTTCTTCCGAGCTCAATCAACTGATGCGTGTAGAATTTGACGGCAATCGCTATCATCTGCGCGTCCTGCCCGGTCAGCCATCAGCAGAAGCCCCGCTTCATTAAGCGGGAACTTCTGCTTGATGAATATTTGCACAAATGCAGATCATTTAGTCATCTAATAGATTTCAACAATATCTGCTGCATGAAGCACCTTCAGACCACCGATTTTTATAAAATGAAAATCCCCACCAACCATCCGCATCCTTACCGGAATGGGAAAGTTGGTGGGGTTCATCAGATGAAGGTCACCACATTTTTTCGGGTGAACCTTTTGAAAACAATCCGTCAATATCGGGTTGTCTCATCAGTCTATGTCGATTACCTGGAAATGCTTGTTGAAGGTTAAATCCAACCCATTTGCCAATTCCACTTCGTATTCATTCTTGTTCATTTCAATCTTCTTTACCGCTTGCGCAGGATAATTCTCCTTCAGGTAGTTTCTGATGGCCTGCGGAATCAGCTTGGCTGGCACTTTTCCCTGCTTGCAGTCAATCTCTGTGAGATTGCCTTTCTTATCAAATTCCAGCTTGGTTCCGTTCTGCAGAACCACATCATAGCTCTTGTTGATAACCCCCGTCTCAATGGTAGCAAGCATCACCTTCTGATTGTTGAAATGGTTGCTGAGTAAGGTTTGAGCCTTTACCGGGAGTGCATTAACGGCGATAGGCTTGTCATTGCCTGCATTTGCTGTCATATTGCATGATAGCATGCAGCAAATGGCTATCATCAAAATTCTTATCATTCTTTTCATAAACCACAAAATTTAAAAGTTTATAATTTCTATGTGCGATGAATGTCTGAACATCATTATCTGAACATCATACAGAAATTAGACGCAGATCATCCGCAAAGGTTTAAAATAGATATTCTTTCTTTCGCTTTTTCCTTTCTATTTCTCTTCTCCTGCTACATCTTTAATCTAATATCAAACGGTTAAATCTCGTTAATGCAATAAACCTTTTCAAGTTTTATAAATCAAAAGAAATGGTTTTGGTAGAAACCATGATGCTTTCGTGTGGCGTTAGGGTCCGCTAGGCGATCCTGCGGATTTGCGTATCTCCCTAACGCCTAGCGGACTTGCAAACCAGTATTACGGACTTATACCACAGCACCTGCTGCCCTGTTAGGGTGTGTGGAGCTTACTTGCGAAAGTTCTGTCTTGTTATATTCCTCATCGCTCACAGCTTCCTGCCACTCGTTGGATGTGTTCTCGCCAGGTATTTCAAAGGCGAGGTGGGCAAACCAGCTGTCTTTTGTGGCACCATGCCAATGCTTCACGTTGGCAGGAATATGGATGACTGTGCCGGGAAGGATTTCCTGCGCAGGCTTTCCTTCCTCCTGATACCAGCCACGTCCGGCTACACCTACCAGCATTTGTCCGCCGTCCTTTGTGGCGTGGTGCGTGTGCCAGTTGTTACGGCAACCAGGCTCAAAGGTAACATTGAAGAAAGGTATCTGACTGTCGGATATTTGTGCCAGATAACTGTTGCCTTTGAAGTATTTGGCGTAAGCGGTGTTGGGTTCGCCAATAGGGAATATCATCTCGCGCTGGAAAGCAGCCTTGGCGTCTTCTCCTTTCACATCTTCGTTCCATACCTCTTTTGCCAGATTGAAGGCAGCCCAGGCCTTTGGCCAACCTGCGTAGAAGGCGATGTGAGTAATAATCTCTGCCGCTTCCGTGCGGGTAATTCCGTTATTCTTTGCCGACTGCAAGTGATATTTCAGCGAGTTGTCGGTGATTCCTTGGCTGATGAGCGAAGTGATTGTTACCAAACTGCGGTCGCGCAATGAAAGCAGGTCATTGCGGCTCCATACTTCTCCGAAGAGAATGTCGTCGTTGAGGTGGGCGAACTCCGGCGCAAACTCACCCAGCTGGGTGCGCCCTGCTGTCTGTACTATTTTCTTCATTGTATTATATTTTTAAATTCTTCTCCATATTTTCAAATTCTTCTCCAGAAAACATCTTCGATGTAAAAAATAACAGTTATTCTATATATGCTTCCTTGTATTTATGCAGTCTTGCGGTACTCGCTTGGAGTCTTTCCCGTCTGTGCCTTGAAAAAGCGGACGAAGTGCTGAGAATATTCAAAGCCGAGGCGCTGGCTGACTTGCATAATGGTTAAGGTTTCATCTACAAGTAGTTGACGGGCTGCAGAAAGCAGTCGGTCGTTGATCAGACTCTTTGCGGTTCTGCCAGTCTCTGTCTTGACTAATTCACCGAAATATTTGGTAGAATAGCAGCATTTGTCGGCAAAGTAGGCTACGGTAGGCAGCCCTTCACGCATTGCTTCATGGGCAATGTATTCATCGAGCAGAGAGATGAACTTCTTTACCACCGAATGATTTATCTCCTCGCGTGTGATAAACTGTCGGTCGTAGAAGCGCAGGCAGTAGTTCAGCAGCAACTCGATGTTTGAAACGATGAGTTCACGCGAATGCCTATCTATAGGATGCTCGAGTTCCTGCTTGATCATTGAGAGCACGTCACGGAAGATGTTTACCTCGGCTGCGGATAGATGTAGAGCTTCGTTGCTTGTATAGTCGAAGAACTCATAGCGGGAGATGTTCTTGCCAAGCTGGGTGCGGTTGAGCAACTCGGGATGGAAAGCCAATACCGTATATTTTGCAAGCGGTACTCCAGGAATGGGTTCAACCTTAATCGACTGCCCTGGAGCAAACGAGGTTACGGTCATCTCGTCAAAATCATATTCTGTTCTGCCGTATGACAATTTGCAGCCCTTGTTTTCCTTCAGAAAGAGGGCGTAAAGTCCGTAGTGATGAACAGCCGCCTCTATAGGAGAGGCGTTTTCTACACGTGCAATGCTTACCAGAGGATGAAGCGTTTTTACCCCAATGTAGTCGTTGAACTCCTGTATTGTATTAAAGAATAATTCCTTCATAATTCTATCCATTTTAAACTTTTGCAAAGATACGCATATTCTACCAAAGAGCTTATACCTATTTTTCGGAAGTTATTACCTTTATAGGAGTTTTTTATCCTTTGTACTTAAATACTTTAACCATATCCTTGTCGCCACCCACAAGTTGGCTGCATCGGTTCAGCATTCCGGTGTCTGAGAAACCGCATTTCTCCATAACTCTTCCAGAAGCTGGATTCCCAGTGAAATGGTCTGCCCAGATGTTTTCGAAATGCTTCTCGTTGATGCAGTAGTCGAGCATCAGCTTCAAGGCTTCGGTGCAGATTCCCTTGTTCCAATAAGGCTTTCCTACCCAATAGCCCACCTCGCAGTCGTTTTCTCCGATAGGGATGTTGCTGGTTTCATGGGTGTAGTAGCCGATGCAGCCGATAGCCTCGCCAGTCTCTTTCCATATGATTGCCCATGTCGTATCGTTATGGAAGAAAGTCCGGATAATCTCACGACTTTCCTCTACAGACTTATGTGCTGGCCATCCTGCTCGTGGTCCCACATTAGGGTCGGAGGCGTACTTGAAGAGCGCCTCTGCATCCGATTCTTGCCAATGGCGAAGTAAAATTCTTTCTGTTTCCATCAGATTATATCAATGTTTTGCATTTTATTTACTATGTGCACTTACCCCAGCCAGTCGGTAAAGATAAGTATACATTCGTGTACCTTCTCAAAGAATTTCCCTATCCGGCGCTTGATGCCCTTCCAAAATATCCCATTCTTTGTAATGCTCATATACTTCGTTCTTTAATTTGAATTTCTTGTGCATTGTCTTATGGTGCCAGACTTTCATTCCCATCCATGCCCCGATGCTGCAAAAATACAAAAAATATTCAGAAAAGTGATTATATGGATGGATTTTGTTTGCAGGGCGAACTTGATTTAACCTTATTTATAAGCTTGAGAGGCATTGAGGGACAACTTGGGAACATCTTGAATAACCGGAAATCCTTAATGACCTTAATGACCGTGACCTTAATGACCGGAAAACGGCCCTAACATTTGTCGCTTGTGTCATAATTATTTTATCTTCAATGTCCGCAGATATTCTTTTTGCTCGGGCGTGATTCTGTTGCTCTCAATGGACTTCTGGATGGTCTTGTTGTGCGTCCAGAAAGCAAGGCGGTTTTGCTCGATGTAGGGAATTGCCTGGTCCCATTGCTTGGCAAGGGCGGTGGCGAAGAACCAGGCTACCATCATTTTTACGTAATACTCTTCGCTCCTTACTGATGCTGGAATTTTAAGATATTCTGCATTGAAGTCTTTATCAAGGTAATCAGACATAAGTGTCTCTATTCCAAAACGACAAGTATAAACGTGTGACGATTTACTCCAAGTCTTGATCTTCGCCAACAGCTCCTCCTTGTGTTTGGCAAACACCTTCGGAGACATGATGTCGCAAACCGCCCAGTTATCCACGAATGGCAGGAATCTGTCTGTAAGACGGATGCATTCCTCGTAGTCCTTTACTTCGGAAACGAGGAGTCCGTGAAGCATATTCTCATCGTAGTATTCGTGAGGAAGCTGCTGAAGGAATTTCTCGCATTCAGCCTCCTTTGTAAATTCTTTTGCGAACTTGCGAAGCACAGGCACACGAATGCCTATGAAACTCTCCACAGGCACTCCCGGTGTCAGTTTGGCCAGGAAAGCAGCATACTGCTTATCCTGCATGGCGAACAGTCTTTCTTGAAGTGAAGTCATTTTTATCCAATTAATTTAATAATCTGTTTATCCGAAGCATCAGGCAGGATTTCTTTCAGATGCTTGAAAATCCTCTGATAAGATTCCTGGGGAGTGCGATAGCATTGGCAAGCCTCCCTGCCATAGAGATCTTCGGGAGTGTTGAGCAGCGACCATCCCCAGCCATATTCATGATTGTGCTTGTCACGAGGATAGATGAAATCTTCGGTCACGATGTAAGTTGCCATTTCCAGTCGGGTGAGATAACCGTCAAACTTGCTTCTCATTCCCTTGCCCGTGAAACCGCAGGCTGCCCGAAGTTCTCTCGTGATGAGACTGCCCGATGATTGAAGCGTACTGAGAATGGCTCCTTCTATCGATTCTTCATCCGGACGGGGGTATTTGCTTCTTCTGTAGTTGCAGAAGTCAGGCCACCATTCTTGGCTGATGAATCCTGCTTTCTTGTTGAAGAACTTTCCGTACATACATGGCATTTCCTGCACAATCTCGCCCTTCCATTTCCAAAGCGGCCAGTCCCAGCCGCCTTCAGGAAGTCTTACGTAACCGCAGTCTTCGGCTACAATGTCTTCGGCAGAGAAGCCTTCAATGCCGCTATCAAGGAGAGGGAGGAAGCCGATTTTCTGAATCAGCTCCATCATGCCTGTTGCTGAATATATTTCTGGAAAATTCATGTTCATCTATTTTTATCCGTTGAACTTAAATAATCTTGACGTTACATCTGTCTTCTTATGTATCGTGCTAGTCCGTAAACATATCTTCGGCAACCTGGACGATAGTGGAGCAGGCGGTCGAACCATGCAAGATGTTTGTTGAATAGGCGAACTGTAACACCTACATAGACCATGGCGTAGAGCGTTCCGATGCCCACGATCTCCCATTTCCATGAACCGAGAAGCAGGAAACAGAACAAGACGGCCAAGACCACGAGCGTGATGTCCACCCGAATCTTGGCTTTAGGGAAAGGCCAGCCGGTAACCTTGTGAATGGCGATGGAAATGCCCTCGCCAGGCATGGTTACTGAGCCGCACTTCACCTCCATGGCAATTCCGAAACCGAGGATGGTGCAACCGGCAATCTGCACAAGGGCA
The DNA here is from genome assembly GCF_052116205.1 of Prevotella sp. Sow4_E9_plate. Classification (NCBI taxonomy): domain Bacteria; kingdom Pseudomonadati; phylum Bacteroidota; class Bacteroidia; order Bacteroidales; family Prevotellaceae; genus Prevotella; species Prevotella sp. Sow4_E9_plate. Next base: position 72,601 of record NZ_JBQKLN010000012.1, read on the forward strand.
TTGACCAGGATATTTTCTGAAACCATCCACTGTGTAAGCACCATATTGAGGTCTATGAACATTCCGAAGATAAAGCCGATAGCGATCTGGAAGAGTTGCACCCACTCGAAGTTTCTTCTCAGAATCAGAATCTGCAGCACCACGAAGATCGCATTCATCATGATGGTGTAGCCGCCGATAGTCCATCCTGGGATGTAATCAAGCATCTTTCCTGCCGAAGCCATCACGTAAGGGATGGTGGAAATAACGCTTGAACCTAACTGACTTCGCACACATGCTGCGACTCCGAAAGTCATTACATAGAGCGAAACGAGCAGCAGAATATGCTGCCATACAAAAGATATAACTTCTTCTTTCTTAATCATTTATATTATTTTCTTAGTCAATTCGTTCAGTTTATCCTCTCTGATAATCTTCGGCTGAGCCTTGCCAGCGAGAATGAGAATCTTCTTGCCGTTACGATAGATATGAAGCTGTCGTGAGCGAACCACGGCAGTCAACTCCTCATCGTTCTGCATGGCTTGCCAGATAGGATAATATACTCCCTCAGGTTCAAACAACTTCTTTTGAAGATGCGAGCAGAGGTTTGTTGTATCAATAGTCATTTATTTCTTCTTTATCGTTCCATTAAATATTTTCCATTGCTTCTCAAATGACAAATCTTTTTCTGTCGAATCAAAGTAACTGATGTTGAGATTTTTCTCCCAAGGATTCCAGTTGCCGCAAATTCTGCCATCATGGGCGATAACAGGAAAGAAAATGCCATTATTAGTGTATGCAGACGGCATTTGATGTGGATGGATTACTAATTCCCGGCTTTTATAACCAATCAGATATTCATCAAAGGGAGCTATCAGATGAGTCTTTCCTCTTCTGAATCCACGTGTTCGACATGATTCATGCAGGTAGAACTGATAGTCTTTCCATTTTTCAACCCTCAGTTCTGAACCAAGCAACTCAATGCCTCGTTGGCAATCAGAAGTGCTCAGTCCTGACCACCAGACATAATCTTCGAATGTGGCTGGCGAATGGCTCTGAAAATATTTTCTTGCCAGAAGCATCAGCATTTCATCACGTTCCAGCCTGGCTGTTCTTGGAACCTTCTTTTCCGTGAGACTGTATGTTGCCTTTGCAGGAAGAAGATTGCCGCTGCAGAAAGTACCGTTCAATTCGTTAAAGCGAATGTGGTAGGATAGGCGATGTTTGTCCATGATGATGCCCTTTTCGAGCAAAGCCTCGTTCAGGTCTTTGCTTGTTACAGACTGCATCTCATCGGTTTTTTGAACAAATATCTCGTGAATCAGATTGAACTCAGAATCATCGATGCTGATTTTATTACTCTTCATCCATCCTTTTACAACAGAAGTTGCCTTAGGTGAAATCAGGTCCAGCATCCACCAATAGACTTCATTTGAAACCAGTTGCCAAGTGCCACGCAGCAGGTGAAGACGGACTATCTCACCCTCATCGTATGCATTCTTGAATGCGATGGAAGATGGTTTGCGAGTACGCATCATCACCGCCCATCTTACCATCCGGTAATCCTGGGCTTGCATGGCTCCAAAATGAGACACCACCTTTTGGGGAGTATCAAATTGAGGGCAGATGAGCTGCTGCGAAAGCAGGCGTATTGCTATTGGATTCATTGTTTCTGAGTCGTTAAAATTACGTTGATTATTTCAAAGCCTTGCCGTCGGAGAAAGCGTTGCCGACTTTCTCGCCCAGTTGGATATAGCTATGATGAATAGGGTCGAAGACAATCAGTTCCATCTTCTCCATGTCTGGATTTCCGTCTTCTGCCAGATACTTTTCATCCACAAGAATATTGACGATTTCGGCAACGAGATAATAGCCGGTTTCGCTTTCGTCATACTTCTCCTTGATGCGGCACTCCAGAGTCATCGGGAAATCGGTGAACACAGGAGCGTTGACCATAGTCGCCTTCTCGATGCTCCATCCAGTCTTCTCCATCTTCTTCGGGTCGTTCTTGGCAGAAACAATGCCCACGAAATCAGAAGCCACCATGGTTTTCTTGGTAGCGAAGGCAACGGTAAACTCGCCGCCAAGCTTCAGGTTGTCTGTGGTGACGTGATTTCCCATCGAGATCATAATCTCCTTCATGTCCCACTGTCCTGCCCAGGCAGCGTTCATTGCGTTGGCAACTCCATTCTTATTATATGTGCCGATAATCAGCACTGGCTGTGGTGCAAACCACGGCTTTGGTGCAAAACTTTTCATATAATTCGTACTTTATATTGTTATTATTTCATGTGTAAATACGTCATCAGCGCAATCTGTATCACTTTAAAATCCTAACTCCACATCCTTGCCGAATGGTGCGAGCGAAAGCCCGGCCATCTTGAAATGCTGTTTACCCCAAGGAATGCCGATGATGGTGATACATAAGAGAAAGCCGAAGAACAGATGCATGAGGCAAGCCCACAATCCTCCGAAAATCAGCCAGAGTAAATTCAGCGGGATGCGAATGCAACCAGTTGGACTATTCGATTCTCTTACCGTAGAACCAAAAGGCCATAGGCAGAGCAGACCAATCTTGAATGTCTGTATCGCAAAGGGAATGCCGATGATGGTACATGCAAGAGCCAGACTTCCGGTGAAATAACCGATGGCAGCTTCGAGACCTCCGAAGAGCCACCAAAGTAAGTTTCCTATTATGCGCATAAGATTATTCTTTTATATTCTTGTTAATTTCTTGCCATTCCTGATGTTCTTCCAGATAATTGGTCTTTACCAGTACACTCTGGAAACCAAAACGCTTGCCTGCCTCGGCATTCTCTGTGCGGTCATCGAAATAAAGGGTGGTGGCAGGATTCAATCCAGTCTTCTGCGTCATCTCTTCATAGATTTCGATAGATGGCTTATCCTTTCGCATGGCGTATGAGAGGAACACTTCATCAAACAGCTCGTCCGTGGAATATCCCAGCTGATTCATCTGACTAACTGATTTCTGCCAAAGCGTATCGTTGATGTTGCTGAGTAGATAGACCTTATATTGCTTCCGAAGCTTGACCAATGCCTCCAGTCTTTCTACGGGCAGATTACCACACAGTTCTTCGAGTACTTTTTCAATATCCTCGGTAGAGGTTCCTTTGCGGCAAAGGCTCAGCATCTCCTGCAAAGTTTCTGCTTCCGCTACCAGACCATTAATATATTGGTGCATCAGTCGCTTGATCTTGCGGACATGGATTAGTCGCTTGAACGCCGTAACGCCCAGGCTCTCCATGGCTTTTACAACAGAGGCATCATCAATGTTCACGATGACACCTCCATAATCAAAAACGAGAGTTTCTATCTGTTTCATGCTCATTTTCCTGTTGTTACAATTCTCTCATGACATGCTTGATGGCGGCAACCGGGTGATATAAAATCATTCTCGGCCCAGCCCAGCGCATCACTTTGCACATTCGTTCTTTCATCTGAGGGCGATAGCAGTGGATGGGACACTTCTTGCAAGTAGGCTTGTTTTCGCCAAACTTACAGCGTTCCAGTCTTGCAGTAGCGTACTGTAGCAACTCTTGACACCCAGGACATAATTCCTTGTTGCCCTCCTTCTTTCTGCAGTACAAACGTATCATCTGCTCCACAACTCGCTGTTCTTCCTTTATTCTTTTCATCTTTTTATGTCAAGAATGGATCAAGCGTAGCCAGCAGTTCGGCTTTATCTACCACACCGCTTGTGCGCCACAATACTTCTCCGTTCCGGAAGAGCATGAGTGTAGGCACGGATTGGATGCGGTATTGGCTTGCTGTTACGCCGTACTTGTCCACATCCACCTTGATGATTCGGATGCGGTCGCCCAATACACTCTTCACCTGCTCCAGAATGGGGTGCATCGCCTTGCAAGGTTGGCACCATGTAGCAAAGAAATCTACCAGAACAAGCTGGCCACTGTTTATTACGTTATTAAATGTTTCCATAATTATTTATCTATTTCTGTGAAACGATTGAAAGTTCTGCCGTCCCTCGTAACTTTCCCGAAGAACATCTTTTCTGGTCTTACCCAATAGGCTTGGTCTCCATAGAGAGCCTGATAAACCACCATGCGCTCCTGAGTCTCGGAGTCGAAGGCAGAATGGATGAACTTGTATTTACCGCCCTTGAAGTGCTGGAAATATCTTTCTTCCTTTGCCGAAAACTCCATCAGCATTTTCTGGGCGAGGGGAGCGTACCATGTCTTCACCTCCTGCTCTGTAGGCGTGTGACCGCCAGGGAAATGGAAGGCTTGGTTGTAGTGCTCCAGGAAGAGAGGGGAGAAGTGAGCCAGGGTGTCCTGCTCACCAAAAAGTCCCCACACACGATTCTTATAATAGGGGTTGCAATGGTCAAACTGCACGGCTTCCAGCTCCGCAAACTCCTCTATCAGCGCCTCGTCAATCACCAGCCGTTGATTTCCGTCCCTTCTCGGCGCCTTGTATTCATGCTCGCCGATTCGCTCCTTCAGAAACTCCGTCATCATGAAATACGGATTGCCGAGCAGGGCAGGAATGCCCACCACCGGAGCCAGCATCTGAGCGAGGAAAGAGCCGCAGCTGTTGCCCAGAAGCAAGTCGGGCTGCTCCCGGTCGATGATGGAGCGAATCTCCTTCAGTGCCTCCTTGGGGTGCAATGGCAGATCGGGAGTCAGCACCACCGCCGTCCCCTCAAACGCCTCTTTCAAGGCTCTCGCCATCGGACAACTGCCCGTGGCGAAGAATCCGTGTAGGAATAATATCTTCTTCATGCTCAAATCTTCAATGTCTTGTTTACTTTGTGTCTATTATCTTGTAGCAGAGATATTTGGGGGTACTAGCTTATCTTATATGTTGTAATCTAAATATTTCTTTCTGCTTTTCTATTTCTTCCTTAAGTTGCTGTTCTGTAGGAAGATAGGTGAGATATTTTGAAGCAAATAATTGCTTGCTGTCGTGCAGGATGGAAAATCTTGCAATGTCCTGGCTGGTTTCCGAACAAAGAAGTATGCCGATGGTCGGATTGTCGCCTTCCGTGCGCTTCAGTTCATCATACATTCTTACATACATATCCATTTGGCCTACGTCCTGATGGGTGATCTTGGTTGTCTTCAGGTCGATCAGTACAAAACATTTCATCAGGTAATTGTAGAATACCAGGTCTATGTAGTAGTCCTGGGTATCGGTGATGATGTGCTGCTGTCGCTCTACGAATGCATAGCCTTTGCCCATCTCCATCAGAAACTTCTGAAGATGGGTGATGATGGCACTCTCCAGTTCGCTTTCCGAGAAGCTCATGTCTCGGGATAAGCCCAAGAATTCTGTCACCATTGGCGACTTGATGAACATGGCAGGTGAGTCTGCGTATCCTTTTGTAAGGGCTTTCATCTCGTTCTCTACCTCATCTTTGTGCTCATTGCTGGTTTGCAGGAGTCGATAATAGTATTGTGAGGCAACATTGCGGTCGAGGGTTCTTGTGCTCCACATTTGCTCTGACGATTCCTTTAAATACCATAGACGAGCTTCTGCATCTGTAACTCTTAGAATACTCTTTAGATGAGTCCAAGTAAGATTTTGCACGCGCGCGTGCAAAATCTCCCAATCAGGGAAATATTGGTATAATTGCTTGAAATAGGCAAGGTTACGAACACCATAGCCGGAGCCGAACTCAGTCGTCAACTGCTGAGATATGGACTTGATGAGCTGTATTCCATAATCTGCACGCTGCTTGCCAAGCTGCTCTTCTTCAACAATACGTTTGCCAATTTCCCAGTTTGAGCGTATCAGGGTTTCGTTGATAGATTGATACGCCCTGTTTCTTGCCCTTGTGATGATGGTTCTGATATCATCTATGACATGTGCATCTATATTTATAATATTCTTTTCCATCTATATATTTTTTCATTTATCTTTGGCCCATCTTGAGGAACCTTTGTTTTCCGAAATCCTTAATGACCTTAATGACCTTGACCTTAATGACCGGAACGACCAGATTCCTGCCCCTTACGCAATAATCACCCGGTGCATCTGCTTGATGAAATCCTTGAGATTCACAAACGTGTCGCCGAAGGTTTCGCGCCATTTCAGATCTTTCAGCGGATACTCCAGGAAGTTGCGGGTTTCTATGTCGCCGTTCATGCTGATGTAATCCAGGATGTTCTTCAGATAGATCTCCTGGTCTGAAGTGAGGTTGTAACCCTCTATGAACTGCTGATAGATCTGAAGCGCCTTCTGGCGGTCTATGCCGTTGATTACACGGATAAACGCAGCCACATTGTTCTTGTACGGATGGCCCTCGGTAAGCTCGTCGTACTCATTCCGGGTGCCCAGCTCCTCGAAGAAGATGCGCTCCAGCTCCTCTATGTCGGCAGAGGTCAGCTGCTCGAAATGCTGAATCTTGCGCAGTGTATCGTTGTTGCTGTTCTCTGCCAGATAGTCGATTACACGCTGCTTGTAGCTGGTCTTGATCACCTCATCCTCGCCACCTTCCACTTTGGTGTAGGTGTCTTCTATGTCGATGATAAACTTCTTGCCGCCACGCTGCTCCTTCAGCAGATGAACCAGTCCTCTCAGTTCCCTGCGCACATGCTCCAGCGCATCCAGCGACTCATTTTCCCAGAATATCGGGGTCTGAACCTCACGGATGGTGTCGATGTGCTCCATCACAGCCGGAATGGAAGCCTTCTTCTCCAGGATGGAAGCAATAACCGTTACCGTCTTGCGCAACTGGCCTGCACGCTTGGTCGTATCGATATGCGAAAGCATGATGTGGAGCATCACGATGTCGAAGCGCTTGGCTTCCTCGTCATCCTTATCCACTTTAATCAGATTGCCTATCTCCTTGAGCTGCTGCACTTCTATCTCCGACAGGCAGGTCCATTTCTCCTTGTTTCTGTAAGGCTCAATGATGTTCAGCCATGGGCGAGCCTCCTTGCGCTCCTTGCCGATGGCTGCCACCTGCTGATGGAGCAGGGTCTTCAGCTCATCATGCAGCTGCTTGTCAAATTCCTTCTCCTGATGCTCGGCGCTCTGCAGCTCCTTGGCAATATCCAGGCGCAGGCAGAAGAGCCGGTCGGTGAGCGATTTGCTGTCGGATGGATGAATGTCGTCGCCCTGCTTCGAGAAGAAATCGAAATTTCCGCACCAGTCGAAGATGTAGAATTCCTTCTTGTCTTCGCCCGGGCCGAAAAGGTCCTTGCAGAGACGGGTTCCTCTACCTATCATCTGCTCAAATTTTATCTTCGACTTGATGATCTTGAAGAATACAAGGTTCAGAATCTCAGGCACATCAATTCCCGTGTCGAGCATGTCCACCGATACGGCTATCTGCGGCATCTTGTCTTCTACCTCGAAGTCGGCGATGAGGGCAGAGTGGTTCTTCACCTGGTTGTCTATCAGCTGGCAGTAGTCAGCGCCACGCTCGGGATAGAGATGGCGGAAACGCTCCACGATGCGCTCCGCATGCTTGTGGTTGTAGGCAAAGATGATGGTCTTGCCCACGTCCTCGCCACTATGTACCTTCTGTCCGTTTGTCATCAGTTCTGACAGCACGTTGTCGATGGTGTCGTCATTGATCAGGTAGTTGAATATCTCGTTGCCCTGAATATCCCGATGATATTCCTCGTCCTCCGGAATGCCCTTCATTGCCTTCTCATACTCCCATACCTTCTCCAGCTGCTCCCGCTGCTCCGGGCTCAGATCGTCGTATCTGATGCCCCGGTTGATCATCTTCGAGTTGCATTTCTTCAGTCGGTACGGACAGAGATAGCCGTCGGCGATGGCTTCATCATAGGTGTATTCAAAGTTAGGCTCATTCTCCAGTTCCAGCAGCAGGAAGGTATTCTTGTCTATCTCGGCACGAGGGGTGGCGGTGAGACCGATGAGCAGGGAGTCGAAATACTGGAAGATGGCGCCGTATTTGCCGAACACGCTGCGATGCGCCTCGTCGATGATGATGAGGTCGAAATGACCGATGGAGAACTCCACTGGCTCGGCGTTGATGTAGTTGATCATCGTCTGATAGGTGGAGAATACGAAGCGGGCAGACTTGTTGGGTTCTGTTTCGTCCGAGAGACTGGTCATGGTCTGGCTATGTAAGTATTTTTCAAAGTTCTTGCGTGCCTGCTTCACCAGTTCCGTGCGGTCGGCAAGGAAGAGTACTCTCTTGATCCAGTTGTTGTTGTCCAGCAGTTTGCAGAGCGAGATGCTCACGCGCGTCTTGCCCGTACCGGTAGCCAGCACGAGCAGTCCACGGCGATGCTTCCTGTTGAGCCATTCCACCAGACTCTTGATGGCTGTTTTCTGATAGGGGCGGTTGGTGATTTCGTCGTCTATCGTCAGTTTGGTAATGTCGGCACGACTCCGTTTCTGAATCAGTTGTTCCAGGTCGTCGTGGCTATGGAAGGAGATAACCTCCCGGTCGGGATAGTCCATGCCGTCAATCACCTTGGTAGTGTATCCGTTGGTGTAATAAATTACCGGTCTTACACCATATTTCTTCTCCAGGCAATCTGCATACTCTATTGCCTGCTTGCGTCCGGTTTCCGGGCTGTGGATGGTGCTTTTGGCTTCTATCACCGCCAGCGGCTTGCTGCCCTTGCTAAAGAGCACGTAGTCGGCGTAGCCGATGCCCGAAGGGTGGAATTGCTTGTTCATTCCCTCTATCTTTACCTCGATGGCAGCCTTTCCGCCCTGGATGTCGCCCTTTACGTGGAGGATTTCCCAACCTGCCTCGTTCAGCATGTAGTCGATGAGGCATTGGCGGGTAATGGCTTCGCTTTCAAGCGATTCCGAAGGCTGAGATTTTGGAGGTTCCGGGTGATTGATAGCCTCGGAAGAAACATGGTCTGTGAGGTCGGGAGATACGGTTGGCTCGGAATTGTCTGATGCATGAATCTGGGTGAAGTCCTGCGGGATGAGCGTAGCATCGAAGGCAAGCATTTTGCGGATTGCCTGCCAGCGGTAGAGGAAACCGGTTGCCACATAGAAGAGGGCTCTCAGACAGATGAAAGCATCGTTTGCCTTTACCTGCTGGGCTCCGGTATGAGCAGCGTAGTTGCCTATTTTCTTTACCATGCGCATGTTCTGTTCAAACTCCCAGTCTTCGTTGATGAAAGCATCTATCTGTGGGCGTTTGAGCATATTGTTCAAGGTTTCGTGCGGGGCGAGGGTAACGTTAGCCATCGCCAGATGGTTTTTTACGAGCCATTCCAGTGCCTTGCGTGCATTGGCGGCACTCTCTTCGGGGAATGCCTTCTGAAAGATTTCTGCCTTATCGCAGTATGCGTGGAGCTGGTGGAAGGCAGGAATCTCCTCTTCCAGCTTTTTGATAAAGTCAAAATTCTTCATTGTCGTTTTTATTTTTAATTGTTATTGTTATTTTTTTTGTGGGCAAAAGCCTTCAAATACCGGGCAATACAAAGCCGCCTTCAACTTCTATTCGAACCAGTATTGCATGCGGGAAGCCAGCAGGGTTTCGAGATCCTGGATGGACTTCTGAACCTCCGATTTCTCTCGCTCGATTTGCTCTATGCGCTGGGCAAAGAGACGCTGGAGAGGGAGGGGTGGGAGAGGACACGACATCAATTTTAGTTTTGCTATAGTTAAAGCATTATATGCAGCACCATTTGCATTCGTCTTTTTGTATTCTTCAATAAGATATTCAAGCAATCTTCGAAAGAAACATGAATTGGCTAGTTGATTATCTATATCTTTTAACCAAACAAGATTTCCATCTTTAAAATAAAATTTATTGTCTGTGTCTATAGCCCAAATCTTTCCAATAGTACCAACTGCTGTAATCAGAATATCTCCTATCTTCGGGACTCCAAATTTTTCTTTAATTTCGTTATATCTTTCTTCTGAGATGAAAAGTTCAACTGAAATAGGAAGCCCCTTGCTACGTTCTATAACTTCTTTACTTCTGTAAAAGGGAATTCCTGTGTTTGTATATTCGTCCGCAAAAATTCTTTTGCTTGATGTTATATTACACACATTATCCAGCTTCTTCACATCCCATCCCTTTTCATTCTCCACTGGGTCTCCAAACATCTCATAGAAGAGGCTTTGAGCGAGATTGCCGAAATCTTTAAGTTGCTCCTTCTTCAAACGAATCAACTCGTTTATCTTGTCAAGTTCGGAAACTATCGCAAGCTGAGTGGATTTGGGTGGAATTGAAAGTGTAGTATTTGACACTGTCTTAGACGAAATGGCTTTAAATGTTGAGCCAGTTGCATTTTTTTCAAAATATGATTGTTTTCCTAATAATGAATAATAAAGAAAAGTATTGTCAATTTCCCGTTTTGCGTATAACGCACAAAGTCCTCTGCCAATACATATTTTTCTATCGGTTATGTTAGGATAACCAACTGGTGCTCTTACACACAATAGCACACTATGCGCTTCAGCAAGTTTTGTTGGGGCATTACTATATAAAGGCGAAACGCCGAGAAAGCGGTCGCCAAAACATGTTTTGCCTTGATGAAATTCAACTCCGTTAGTCTCATTAATACTATTTCCGTCGGGAGATTGTCCCATTGTTATGTCGCAAACTTCCCCCAGCTTCTTATATTCCCATCCCTTTCTCATACCATTTCCTCCTTCTTTTCATCTTCTTCCAGCATCTTGCACAAATCTCTATACCCCTTCAGAAACTTGCCTTCATTCTCTTCCAGTCTTACTAGAATATCTTTTACTGGCTCGTATTCCACCTTCTCACGCTCTATCTCCTTATACTTATTAATAGAGAGGTCGTAATCGTTCTGGCGGATTTCCTCTACGGGTACGAAGAAGCTCTGGTCCTTGCGGGTGCGGGAACCCTCAGACTCAAGATGCAGGAAGCGGTTTACCACATCCGGAATATCATTGTCAGCTATCGGCGTACGCTTGTCATCGAGCGAATATCCATCAGCCTTCATATCATAAAACCATACCTTGTCCGTTCCACCACAGTTGGTCTTGCTGAACACAAGAACGGCGGTAGAAACTCCGGCGTATGGCTTGAACACGCCACTAGGCATGGAAATGACGGCACGCAACTGCTGGTTGTCAACTATCTCCTTGCGGATAGCCACGTGCGCCCTGGAAGTTCCGAAAAGTACTCCATCGGGAACGATGCTGGCGCAGCGGCCGCCCAACTCCAGGGAGCGGACAAACTGAGCCAGGAACAGCAGCTCGGTCTTGCTGGTGTTGGCGTAGGCAAGAATCTTCTTGTTCACATTGCCCTTGTCGAGACTGCCCGCAAACGGCGGGTTCGCCATGATGAGCGAGTAGCAGTTCTGGTCTTCGTTCTGCTCAGAGAGCGAATCGCGCCAGGCAAGTTCCGGGGCAGTAATGTCGTGCAGCAGCAGGTTCATGGCTCCGATGCGCAGCATGGTCTGGTCGGTATCGTAGCCATTGATCATCGAGGTCTTCATGTGTTGCACCTGTTCTCCGGCATAGAGGATGGTCTCGTAATTCTCCTTGATGTATTTCACGGCTTCTACGAGGAATCCTGCCGATCCCATGGCTGGGTCGCAGATGTAATCCGCCGGGGTAGGCTGCATCATCTCCACAATCATGCGGATGATGTGTCGGGGGGTGCGGAACTGTCCGTTGGTGCCGCTTGCCGCCATCTTGCCCAGGATGTATTCATAGACGTCGCCCATCGCGTCACGGTTGTTCATATCGAGAGAATCCACGCCGTCGATTACCTTGGTGAGGGTTCGGGCGTTGGGAATCAGGAAGATAGCCGACTTCATGTAGCGGCTGTAGGCGCTTTCTTCGCCCGTGCCGATGTGCTTGATGAATTCGAACACATGCTGTCTTACCACCTTGAACATATTGTCGGCGCCCAGGTTCTTGAACACGTGCCAGCGCAGGCTTTCGTAAGGGATTCCAGCCTTCTCCTCGTCGGAGGTAGCGTCGGGGTTAATCCAGAGCTGCCCTTCGGGGAAGGTAGGGTTCTGCACTTCGCCGTCAAAGTCGCGTGCGTTTTCCTCTTCCTGGAGCTGCTTGTCGTCGAGCATCTTCATGAAGAAGATGTAGGTCATCTGTTCCAATACGGTGATTGGGTTGGTAATACCTGCCACAAAGAAGGTGTCCCATATCTGGTCTATCTTGTTTTTGATTTCTCCTGTTATCATACTATTATTGATTTTTAAGGCAAAGGTAATAAAAAAAGGGAAAACGAGCAAAAAAAAGATGATTTTTTTGCTGTCTTCCCTCTACTTTCCTTTTATAATTTCTTAATGACCTTAATGACCGTGACCGTTAATGACCGGGATACGAAAAAATGACCGCCTCCTCATGGGGTAGAGGAGAACGGCCATTCTTCATTTTCAACTTCTAGCCTACACAGCTAGTCACTCCGAGCGTGGTTGCGATTGCCGTCAAGATGCTGATGGCTATCTGCAACACCATCTTCCATGTGTCTCTTTTCATAGTCTTTCTAATTTAAAGGTTAAACAAATCAGTTTTTGCAAGTGGGGGAGTTAATGCTTAACTTCCCTTAACTCCCCCTCTGTCTAGAAACCTACGTCTCCGCCCTGGTCGGTGCCTGAGCCTTCGCTACCCGTTCCGCCGGAACTCTCGCTGCCCTGGCCTCCGGTATTCTCGCCACCTCCGGTGGTAGTAGAACCGCCGCTGGTTCCGTCACCGCCTCCCTCCGGAGTGGTTGGAGCGTTGAGGTCTACGCTGGTCTTGCCCTCCTTGATTGCCTTGAGCACGGCAGCCTGAGCACTACGGCTTGCCACGAGGTTGAACTCGGCTTCGTCACGCAGGGTCTTGAACTGCTGACCAGGCTCCCACTGCACCTTCACGTCGGTGATGTTCTGCGCGGTGAACTTGTCGGCATCCTCGGCACCCTTCGAGGTGAGCAGGACGGAGAAGTCACCCAGGTCGCCCAGACGGACCTTCTTGCCCTCGAGCAGCATCTCTCTCATGCAGTCCACTGCCATGTAGAGGATGGCGCTGATGTCGGCTCTGGAGTACACGCTGCCATGGGAGGTGATGTGCTTGGCAAACTTCTCGATGGTCATGATGTCGGTGTACTGCGATACGGCGAAGGCGTTCTGCTTCTCGGTCTTCACGAGGTCGAGGTCTGCCTTCTCAGGCTCCTTGCCCTCCTTCTTCGCCTGGTTGATGCGTGACTTTGCCTGGTTGATTGCCAGAAGATTTGCGTTCACGCTACGCATTACGATGCTGTAATTAATCATAGTCGTTTGTGTTAAAAGGTTCATTTTTGCAACTCCCCGGAAGCCCCGTTTCCTGTCCTTTTCGGGGTCGTCATTGATGACCGGCGCCTGTCATCATTTATCCCCCGCCTCGGTCGTAAGAGATGCCCGTTTTCAGGCACCTAAGGCGTTTCCTTCGATTGCCGGTGCAAAGGTACGAAAAAGCACTGTAGGAAGCAATACTTTTCCGGCAACTTGAATTCAGTTTTCCGGAATCTTGTGAAATGGAGCCTTTCGAGAGTAGGTGAGGGGAGTCGTGGCAACGGGCTGCATCCGGTCATTAGTGACCGGTCATTATCGGTCATTAAGAAAAATCACTTCCGGTCATTTAGCCCCTATAATATATATTAAAATATTTTAATATATATTATAGCTATTTTTTCGCCCCCCGAAAACCTTAATGACCGAAAATGACCGGGCATTAATGACCGGATTCCGAGGCTTTAATTAATACACTTTTATGCTAGTATTGTTCTTGTAATTTGTTCTGCTTTAATGATTTATAATAAGACATTTAAGTTTTTGTCTGTATATAAATGTATGGGAATAAACTACATACGTCAGTGTCCTTTCCTACATTATTGTTGCTTCTTTGCCCCACTTTTCGCCTTCCCTTCGCTCTCATTTCCGCCATAAATGCCCTTTCTTTGGAGCATTAGTTGATGTGAGGAAGAGGATTTTTGCGTTTTCCCTTTGGAAATTTATAAAACCACTTTGATATCAGTTCTTTTGCTTCTTTATATAGAAGAGTAAAAATATCGAACATAGCTATCATAAGTATGTTTTATATCATTATCCTTTGCATAGTTTCTTCCTTTAATATTGCTCTGTTTGGGGCAGTAAGCATTATTTACATAATCAGTTTTTATACTCATTTTCTTGTATAAAAGGTAAAATCCCTTGGTAAGTCTTTTTCTGGATTTTTGTGTTAATATTTATAATAAAACGTAGATGTTTCGAAATTTTTTTGTACCTTTGAAGGCAATTCTGCAATAAAAAGCAGGCTATAAATATAAAATTCAAACTTGAATAAACTTATAAACAAACGTTTAAGAATATGTCTAAATTTGCAATTTATAACTATAATTTCTTACGCATTATAGAACCTAACGAAGAACATCAACTTGAGTTCCCCGACTGGGAAAATGTAAATGTGAAAGAATCATTTGAAAATCGCCAGCAATTGCTTGAAGAGCTTTTGCTGGCTGATTTCGAGAAACCATTCCCGTTTGAGAATGCCAGAAAGAAACCATACTGGCACAAACAAATAGTGAAACCACAAGATAATGTCTATGTGATGCGTGTGGCAAATGTTACAAACGTGACTATTACCGATGAACATTTGTTGTCTCAAAAATATGCTGATTATAGAAATTGTCTGGTCATTATAGACAATCGCCCAGGAATCCAGCGTATCGCCATTGAGCAAAAAACTATGGCTTTCAGCCATACGAAGACTGTGGCTAATATCCTAGAAGCATCCTTCTGCAAACTGCTAAAGTGTAAACTTCTGAAAGTTAAGCTGTCTGCGGTTTATGGAACAAATGTCTTTTGGGAAACCCTGGGTAAATATCCTAAGGGGTTCAGTAAAGTAACCTTTCATTTTCCTCATCTCAATTTAGACCGTCTCACCAAGGTGATGGACAAATACCTAACTACAGCCCGTGAGGATTGGGATAGTGACCTTGATTTTACATTTGGAGCCAATGAGGGTGGTGCTGTGAAAATCGACCGCAACAATCAGCGTCAGACGGCACTTATTGCAGGAGCATCTAGCGCAGGTGCGTGGATAAAAATGCTTCCTAAGGGAGAAAAGGGGAAAGCTATTTTGTGTGGCAAAGATCAATACGTGGTGCGCGAACTTGATTCAGAGGTGTTCAATGATCTGGCAATAGGAGCGCAGCCGCTTCCTGGCATGGGACAATCTGCAATGGATAAGGTTAAGGTATTTATGAAGGACATGCCTAATGTTTTCACTCATTAAACTGGTTGAAAGATGGAAAAGTTTGAACGTTTTTCGGAGGAGAAACTGACCTCTTTGCGTGCCCGTTATAGGGGCGATGATTTGTTTAGAACCTGGACATGGCTCCTCTGTTTGCTTGAGCAACAACTGAACGGACTGAATGCTGTAGAAGTATGGAGTGAAACAGAAATGATTCGCCAGAAACTGTCTGAAATCAAAGAACATCGTGATAATGAAGTAGAATTTCTCTATGGAGAACTAAAGAATCGGCATCAGTCAGAAAAAACCGCAGTCATCATTCTTACGGTACTCTTCACTCAAATGTGTGATGCAGAATCCAGTGAGGGGGATGATGCTGCTGTGCAAAATCCGAATCGGGCTGTGTGTTCGGTCTTGGCTCATCTTCTGATGAATCCGAAAATAAGATCTTTCACTGAGAAGTTGATCAAGGCATTCAAGCATCGTCGCTACGATAACGAGGGAAATAAGATTATTTTACCCGTAACAGACTATTTGAATGTGAAATCTCCTTTGGAATTGATGGATGAAGAAGCTAAGGCTAATGTGGAGAAATGGGTAGAAAAGATAGAGAAGCTCACACGGGGAATCAGAGTCTTTCTGAATATAGACTGGGATGTTTACAAATATATTTGGAGAAATATTTGTGCAGAGCAAGAAATACCTCTCTTGTTAAAAGAGAAACAACCACGAGGAAATAAATGGGGCTACAATCTGAAACTTGTAGCAAATGTGCTGGGCATACTTCATACTATACCTTACGGTGAGAATGTTGTTTTGGAGGGCAGTATTCAAGCTATCAGCGATGCTGTAGGAGTGAACGTGAGAGCCTATATTGGAAACCATGCCGATTTTGGATCCAGTAATACGACTTTAACCAAAGAAATGCATGCTAAGATAAAGCAATTCATATTATCTGCAGTAGGATAAAAAGCAGCTATTACAGATAAAGATAATGAGGGCGTTGATGGAATAATTCTGTCAGCGCCCTCTTTCTGTCTGATTATCAGCAGATAAATTGCTGATAAGAAATAGCCTCCTTATTTTTTTATGCGTATTTTTATCTACAGACTAATATTCTTATCTTTGCGCTCGGATTTGGGAATCAGTTTCTCATTTCCGAGCATTTTCATATTTAATAGTTATAACCTGAGCGGAGGCGGGGAACCTCACAATGTGATTGAAGATGGCCATCGGTAATCCACGGCTTCTCTCGCAAACCGATCAGGAATCATGGCAGATAATAAGAAGCATGAGAAAACGGCGCTGGGCATTGCCTATGCTGCCGTAGTGGAACTGGGCTATACGCATAGCCAGCTGGTGAAGCTCAATGAGGGCGTAAACTTTCCTACTCTGAGAAATATCAGAGACGGGAAAAAACTGAAGAAAGTTACGGAACGTTTCTATCTGAAACTTTTCTTCGATTTGTTGAATAAGGAATATGAGCTGCGAATGATCCATGGCGGCAAAGAAGCCGGCAGCCTACTCATCGTGATGAAAAATATCCTTGAAGCTGAGTTGAAATAGGCTTGGGCTGAAAGGTTGAAGCAGGCAGAATACAGCCAGGAAATAGGCTCGAAAAGAAAAGTGGTGAAAAGATGAGGGGGCATTCTTTCACCAACTGTTCCAGCGCATTCAAAGACTTCTTATCTTTGCACCAGCTTTCAGCAAGATCGGAGTTGGAACTAATCAGCCTTGAAAGGAAGGCTAGGTCTTGCAGTTATAGATTATGAACGGAATGTTTATGAGAGTGGTGCAGCAGGGCGAGGCTTTCGCTGTACAGAGTCAGAAGAGTGAGAACGGCCAGATGATGAAATGCAACATCATCCTCCAGGAGATGGGCGGCAAGTACGAGAACCAGTATGCTGCGGCAATGCTCGGCAACATTGCCCAGTGTAAGTTCGCTCCGGGAACATTGGTGGCGGTTACGCTCCGATTCACGACTCGTGAGTACAATGGGCAGGTTTACCAGGACATCCTGGTTACGGACATTGAAAAGGTAAAAGGGTAAAAAGGCTTTTTTAAAGGTAAAAAGGTAAAAAAGTAAAAAGGTAAAAGAACCTTAACCCTTTCCGCCCCCTTTCCCAGCGATTCCATCGCTGGTCCCCCGTTAAAGGCTAAAAGGAGGCAAAAAAGGTAAAAAAACTGAGTTGAAACAGAGGAGGATTTTCCATGGTAAAGCGCGCAATAATCCGGATGTTTCTTCTCCTAAAATTCAATTCAGATTATGAAAAAAGTAAATAAACAGCAGGTGAATAACCAGCAGGTAAATAATAACGGCTGCCAGCACGTGCAGCTGGGTGGTGTGGCTTTCTATGACGAAGGCAAGTGTTTCATGTTTTCACCTGAAAACGAAGGGGTGAGAAACAAGGTTGAGGGGTTCCGCTCGCAGGGCATTGCCCAGCAGTTGACGGACGGTACTTTCGACTTCATGGCGAAACCAAGAATCCGCTCGCAGGCGGAACTGATCAGAAAGCTGGCTCACGGACGTGTGAGTAAGACCAAGGACGGAGCTATTCAGCTCACCCTGAAGGTGTTTTGCGATGAGGGAATCAATATCGGAAACACTCTGGTAAAGGAGGCAGAAGAGGCTGCTGATGCGGTTGTGGATTATCAATTGAAACGATAGAGGATATAGATGTTCAACTTAAATTGAAAGTAGAAACACATAGATGAGTTGTTATTTAATTAAGGTGGAGAACGGGCACAAGGTTGCCCGCTCCATCACCTCGGAAGAGGAGTATAAGCAGCTGCGTGGAAGCAACGAGCAGAAGGCGAATCTGCGACTTGCCCGTGCCGGCAACGATGCAGCGAAACGGAGACTGGTACAGTTTAATTATTCCGGCCATTATCCGCAAGGCGTGGTGAAGGGAATGAAACTGCCAAGCGGTGCTTTCGGATTTGATATGGATGAGCCGGAGGCTTTCGCCAAGGCTGCCAAGCTGCTGCTGAAAGAACCGGACAAGTACGGATTGCTGATGCTGGAGCGTAGTGCAAGACAGGGCGGACATGCGGTGTTTGAGCGTGAAAAGGGCAAGACGGTTCTGGAGAATCAGGTGAGGATTGCTACGATGCTCAAGTGCGAAATGGATACTTCGGCTCACGACATCAATCGTGTTTATTTCACTACTACATCGGATGACGAAGATTTGCTCTTCCTTTCGCCACGACTCTTCAAGGATGAATATGATGAGGCTGCTGTGGCTGCTGAAGGGAAGGTTCTAGAAGAAAGAGAACGATATGGGAAGGAGGAACTGCCGGAAGGAGCGCACAAGGCAAACAAGCATTACAAGCCTTGGCTGGAAGAAGTCAAGAAGGATTCTCTGGGGATTTTAAAAGGTCAAGAATTTGAGAATCCGAGAAAATCTTCTCAGGGGATTTTAAAAGGTCAAGAATTTGAGAATTCGAGAAAAACTTCTCAGGATAGTTCCTCTTCTTCCTCCAGCTCTGCGGATTACCTCGGAATCCCTTATTCTGAAATCATCAGGAAGTGGTGGCAGATGTATAATGACGGGCAGGAACCGGTTCGTTCCAACCGCAATACGCTGACCTTCGAACTTGCCGTTAACCTGCGCCACATCTGCGGATTCGACGGTAACCTGATGGCACAGATCATTCCCTGCTACGATGGCTTCTCAGAGCAGGAGAAGATGGCTTGCATTCATTCTGCGTTGAATGAGAAAATCACGCAAATGCCTAAGCGACTGAAGGATGTGCTTTCCGTAATCAGACAGGAGAGAATGAAGCAGGGAGCCAAGGTTGGCGAATCGGCCGAAGAAAATGAGGCACTGGTCAATGCTCTTGATGAGGCAAATGCCCAGGACGAAATGTTCTATTTCAATGCATTGCCAAAGATGCCGCAGGGTGTGCGTGACTCAATCAATGCTGTGGGACCACCTCTGGCAATGCCTGTAATTACCGCCATCTGTCCAGTCATCGGAATGCTGGCAACGGGAGTCAAGGTTGCGGTTCACGGAAAGATGAATTCCTTGAACCTTATCTCCTACATCGCCGGTGATTTTGCATCAGGCAAGGGAAGCATCGACCCTGTGGTTGATGCATGGACTTCGGAAGTGAAACAGATGGACAAAATGTATCAGCAGCAGGAGGATGAATGGAGAGCCAAGAAGCGTGCGGCTAAGAATAAGAAGGAGCAGCCGGAAGAACCAAAGCTGCCTGTAAGATGTCTTACTTTAAATAATACGGTGGCTAACCTTGCAGAACGACTGGCTAATACTGAAGGCAAGCACGCCTTTTCGTTTACTCCGGAAGCCGACACAGTGGCACAGAAGTGGAAATCTGCCATGAGCGACTTCTCCGTGATGCTCCGCCAGGCTTACGACGGAACGAGCTATGAGCGCGAGGCAAGAAGTGCAGATGCGGTGAATGTTCATATCGAACATCTTTTGTGGAACGTTGTGATGTGCGGAACGCCAGATGCACTCTATCGGGTAGTGAACAATTATACGGATGGTTTCCAAAGCCGTATTGTCGTGGCGCGAACGCCGGACAACACGTTCACTCCGCTTACAGACAATCTCTTTGTGCTGACCGAAACTCAACGTGAGCACATACGGCAGATAGCTCATCTCTTGCCCCTGATGGAGGGCGAGGTGGTTCTGCCTAAGTTGGAGAATAAGGGCAGGGAGTGGCTGGAACAGATACGATTGGAGACCATGAAAAATGATGACAAGGTGAAAGCCCGCCAGCGTTTCCGTATCTGTCCTACCACGATGAGAATGATGACCTGCATCATGCTCTGTAAGGTAGCTGAGACACTGATTCAGAAACATGGTTTCCAGGGTGCCGAGAAGCAGCTGAAACAGAATCCGCTGTTATGGAAGGAAATGATCGTAAAGACGCAGACACCAACCATGCTCGAAGCCTTCAATATCCTGGCAGATTATCAGTTGGACAATGCACTCTACTTCTTCCGTAGTCGCATAGAGGATGCATTCTCATCCAAGAGTTATTGCGGTCAGACGACTTATGATCGTTCCCGACGCGGCAAAAATGATTCCATCTTCGAGCGGCTTGACGTTACTTTTTCCTTTGAACAGGCATTACAGCAAAGTATAGCTGTAAAGGGGGCTAACGTAACTCGTGAGGTTGTTAGACAGATGTTGAAAAACTGGAAGCGGCAGGGATTGATAGGTGTGCTGCCCGATATGCGTTACCAGAAGGTTCAACCTTCAGTATAATAGTGGTTTAAAGTAAGTGACCATTAATACATCCGGTCATTAACGGTCACGGTCATTTTCGGTCATTAAGGATTTTCAGTAAGGAAATCCTTAATGGCCCTATCAATAAATCAATTTTATTTTACGATATTTATGGAAATAATCATTTATCGCCGTCGCTTTACCCGATGGGGAGTAGACGGCACATTAGTAATAAAGGGTACGACAGTTTGTAATACCATAGAACATCCTGATCGTTTTTTGCCTGCAGGAGACTATGAGATAGCTTTTGTTTCTATAGCTAATAAGAGTAGAAAAATGCCTGTTATCCTGAGGAAGGGACAGGCTGTTTGGGAAGTGGGTATTAATACTCCTTGTCTCAAACCCGGTAATGGACCGATGACGCTGGAAAACGGCTGCATCATTCTGGGTAAGGCTGCAGCCACTGGGCTGGTGATTCATTCTCAGGAATACTTCGACCGACTTTGTGAACGATTAAGGAAGGCTTCTAAAAAGAAGGAGTGTATCAAGTTACGTATCATAGATTGGGGTAGTGATGAAATCTCGATAGCATTTTAGGATTTCCACCCTAACATTCATTCATTTAAAATAGTAATATCATGCGTAAGATTAAGGAAATCATCATTCATTGCAGTGCGACCCGAGAATGTCGCAACTACACCGTAGCCGACATCGACCGCTGGCACCGTGAGCGTGGCTTTTTCTGCATCGGTTATCATTTCGTGATTTATCGTGATGGCAGCATCCACGTGGGCAGATCAGTGGAGGAAGTTGGCGCCCACTGTAAGGGACACAACACCGTGAGCATCGGAGTATGCTACATCGGCGGGCTTTCCAAGGATGGCAAGCCGAAGGACACCCGAACCTCCGAGCAGAAGGCGGCGCTGAAAGCGCTCATAGAACAGCTGAAGGAAGAATATCCCGAGGCGACAGTTCATGGCCACAACGAGTTCGCCGCCAAGGATTGCCCTTGCTTTGATGTGAAGGGCAAGTTCTCAATAGAAGTGCAAAAATCTGAGGGGGTTTCAGGCTTAACAATACTGCGTTAAATTAATATTTAATCGGCTGTAAATCAATAACTTATATTAAGAAATGCTTATGAAAACTTAACTATAAAAAGTTGGTCAAGTCGCTGATTTTCAGTAA